>NZ_JBQSYD010000002.1:0-223412 GCF_052378905.1 Halomonas sp. AOP22-C1-8
GCTCGAGAACTGGCACAAAGATTTAGAACGGTAAAAGTGTAGAGTAGATAGTGATTGTGAAAGGCTTCATGGTCTAAAAAAAGCACCAAGACTGATGGGTTTCTATGTACCATGGAGGGATGAGTAAACTTCGTTTTTCACTTAATCGCCAAGGCGAGCAGTCTTTGTCAGAGCAGGTGCGTTCGAGCATTGCTGATGCCATTCGACAAGGGCATTTATATGAGGGCGCACGGCTGCCTTCATGGCGTGATCTTGCCACGGAACTGGGCGTTTCACGAGGCACTATTAAAACGGCGTATGATCGGCTGAGCGATGATCAGTTAGTCATCTCAAAAGGGGCCGCTGGTACGTTCGTTAGCACCGTGCTACCCGCGGCACCAAAAGTGGTGGTTGAGGCCTCTCGACTACCACTGCCTGATCTCTATCAGGACCTGGAAAGCGCGCCCAGGCTTTTTCAAGTGGGGGTGCCTGCGCAAGATGGCTTTCCCTTTAAGCAGTGGTCGCGCATCATGCTGCGCGGTTCACGCCAGGCGGTGGCCGAGTCACTGCGTTACCCTGACCCACGCGGAGAGCAGACACTACGCAAGGAAATTGCTGCCTATCTGGCCGTGGCTCGCGGGCTGCTTTGCTCTGCAGACCAGATCATCATCACCAATGGATATGCGGGGGCGCTGGGCTTGGCATTGCACTTATTGCGCCCGGATTCAAAGCGGGTGTGGGTTGAAGACCCTTGTTATCCACTCAATAGGCACGCTTTGTCTTTGGCAGGCTTTACCTCGGTTCCTGTTCCGGTCGATGACCAGGGGATTTGTGTGGAGCAAGGGATAGCGCTTGCGGCGGAGGCCCGGTTGGCGATTGTGACGCCAAGCCAACAAGCACCGCTGGGTATGCAGTTGTCGCTGGCTCGCCGCCAGGCGTTATTAGCATGGGCTAAAGAAAACGATAGCTGGATCATCGAAGATGATTATTTAAGTGAGCTGCAGTTAAGCGGCCAGGCAACGCCCGCACTGGCCTCGCTGGACCATGACGAAAGAGTGATTCACATGGGTACTTTCAGTAAAACCATCAGCCCACGGTTGCGGCTTGGTTTCATGGTGGTGCCTGCGAGGTTGTCGGAGCGCGCGGGAGATACGGCAGCTGCATTGTCACCCGCGTCTGCACTGCCTAGCCAGCTAGCCGTTGCGGAGTTTTTGCGCGACGGGCATTACTTGCGCCATATTCGGCGTATGAAGCGTTTGTATATACAGCGCCGGAATGCGCTGCTTGCACTCATGGACAGCACGGTTTCAGTCAATCATATGGCGGGCTTGTCGCTGTTGCTCCCCTTGTCTGATGACACCGACGATGTTGGCATTGCCGAAGCGGCGGCGGCCTTTAACCTTGCCCCGGCGCCGTTATCTCCTTGGTACGCCACGCAAGCCAATGCGCGAAAAGGATTGCTCTTGGGCGTCACTAATCTATCGAGCCCTGCGCTTGAAGAAGGCTATCAACCGTTGGCGACACTGATTGCTCGTCATCGCCAGTAATGTGCCTACAGTTGAAAAAAATCACTCCCATAGAACGTCGGCTTAACCAGGTCGCTTGCTGCGTATTCTCATTCTAATATATGCTTTATATGCGTTTCATATATCAAGGCATTCCATGGGTATCGTAAAAATCAACGACCAGCTACACGAAGATATTCGTAAAGCCAGCTCGGTCATGGTGCGTTCGATCAACGCACAGGCGGAGTATTGGATTAAGGTGGGCATGCTGGCAGAGGCTAATCCAGGCATGACCTTCACCGACATTATGCGCGAGCAGATGCAACAGGCAGACATTGAAGTCAGGCAGGTGACCGGTGGATAACGTACCGCTGAAAAGTGCAGAAGAGTTGACGCTGATGCGCGAAGCAGGGCGCTTGCTGGCGCAGGTGTTTGGTTATCTTGATACGTTAATCGAGCCGGGTGTCACCACCATGCAGATCAACGACTGGGCCGAGCGTTATATCGTTGATGAGCTAAAAGCTCGCCCGGCCAGCAAAGGGCAATACGATTATCAATATGTGCTGAATGCGTCTGTGAACCAGGTGGTGTGTCATGGCGTTCCTTCCGAGACACTCGCGCTAAAATCAGGCGATATCGTTAACATTGATATCACGCTTGAGAAGAACGGCTATATTGCCGATTCAAGCAAGATGTACATGTTGGGTGAGGTAAAGCCTATTGCCAAGCGCCTGGTCGATAAAACCTATGAGGCGCTGTGGAAGGGCATCCACGCGGTTAAACCGGGGGCAACACTGGGTGATGTAGGCCATGCGATCCAGCGGCATGCGGAACAGAACGGCTACTCGGTGGTGCGTGAATATTGCGGCCACGGCATCGGCCAGGAAATGCATGAAGAGCCGGAAGTCGTGCACTACGGAAAGCCAGGGCACGGCGTGGTATTGAAAGAGGGCATGGTATTCACCATCGAACCCATGATTAACCAAGGCAAAGCCAAGGTAAAAATCAAAAAAGATGGCTGGACCGTCGTGACCAGCGACAAGTCCTTATCCGCGCAGTGGGAGCATACAGTGGCAGTGACGGCCGAGGGTGTTGAGGTGCTTACGCTGCGTGATGAAGAGCGTGTTTAATTTTAACCAGTTAGGCGATGCAAGGTGACCTATGACAAGTCATCTGAAAACTAGCCGGGCGGACGTGAAACAGGCTTTTGAGAGACAGTGGTATTAAAATTCCATGCCGTCGCTAGAAAGTAACGGCGTGGTTAATGTGAGCTCGGCTAGCGCTTACAAATACTCCAGCACATCAAAGTGATCGCACCCCGGCAGCTCAATTAGCTCTGCTTGAACGTTGGCTGCGCGTAGCAGCGCTATAAAATTGTGTCCCTGCTGATGAAACGCGGGTGGGTCGTTTTCGGCAATCACAACCTGGCAGGCGGGCAGTGCGGTCAGCTCGCCAAACTGAGGGCTAAGTGCCCGTGCCTGTGCTTTGGTCAGTTTTAGGGGGGCGTTAACGTAGGTTTCTACCAGCGGCGTAAGGTCATAAACACCGCTGACCAGCACCAGCTTATCAATAGGAACCCGGCCGCTAACGGCTACCCAGTAAGCCAGTTGGGCGCCCGCGCTATGGCCTCCCAGGGTGATGGACCACACACCTCCGCTTTCTGCCAGCGCGTGGTAGGCCGCTTCTAGCCCCTGAATGCACTGAGTCATCATGTTTTCAATGGTGTGGGTTGGGGCTAAGCCATAGCCAATTGAGGCGAAGGCCATTCCCCGTGCCAGATAGCGCTCGGCCAGAAAATCCGTGGCAGTGTGGTCAAGCTCCTGCCAGTAGCCACCGTGAATGAATACCATCAAAGGCCACGGGCCTTCTCCCTGCGGAATAAACAGGTTAAGGCACGCCGCCGGGTGGTCGCCATAGGCGACCGTTATCGGTGGGTGGCGGTCCCTTAGCGTGCGTCCGGCATCCGCCTGACGTGTAAGAGTGGATTCAAATTCTGACGCAAAATGGCTCGGTGAGTAGGCCAGATCCGGCGTTAGCTCTGTCATGCGTGCTCTCTATCAGGTAACGGCGCTAAGCACGTGAAATTCAGGATTTTGATACTCGCCGCTTTCGATTACCTCGCGGAAGTGCTGCGCGGCCTGCCACACATCTTCGTAGCTTAAATAGAGCGGGGTGAAGCCGAAGCGCATTAAGCCCGGTTCCCGATAATCACCAATCACGCCACGCGCGATCAGCGCTTGCACGATGGCATAACCGTTTTGGGCATCTACCAGTGATACCTGGCTGCCACGCTGGTCGGCTGCCGGGGTAATGTCCTCGATACCGTGGGCCTCAAAAATATCTGCCAGGCACTCGCGGAACAGATTGCTCATGGCCAGGCTTTTTTCACGCACGGCCTGCATATCGACGTCAGCCCAGATAGCTAAAGACGCTTCAAGGGCGGCGTAAATAATCGCTGAGTGTGTGCCGGTACGAAAACGCGAGATGTCATCGGCGGGTGCGTAGTCGGCCTGAAAGGCGAAAGGTGAGGTATGGCCATGCCAGCCCGAGAGCGGTTGCCACGTGCTGTCCAAGTGGTCGCGGTGCACGTAAAGAAAAGCGGGCGCACCGGGGCCGCCGTTCAGGTATTTATAGGTACAACCTACGGCATAGCGCGCGCCCACGCCGTTAAGATCGACAGGTAGCGCGCCAGCAGAGTGGGCTAAATCCCAAATGACCTCGGCGCCATGTTCATGAACCAGTTGAGTAGTGGCTGCCATGTCGCGCAGTTTGCCCGTGCGATAGTTGACCTGGCTAAGTACCACCACAGCCACGCCGTCCAGGTGCGCAGCCAGGTCGTCACCTTCGGGCATAAAGCGATGTTCACAGCCGCTAACCCGGCAGTAGCCTTGGGCAATGTAGCCGTCAGTGGGGAAGTTGCCGCCTTCACTGAGTACCGTGCGGCAATCATCCTGGCGCTTGTCGAGGATATAGCCCAACAGTTTGAAAATATTGAGCGTGATATTGTCCGTGACCACCACTTCACCGTGCTGAGCGCCAATCACCGGGGCGAGCAGGTTTCCCAGCCGTTCGGGCGCATCAAACCAGCCCTGGTTCCAGCCTTTAATCAGCTGGGTGCGCCACTGCTCCATGGTGTCATTAACCGCTTGCTTGGCCTCGACCGGTTGCGCACCAAGCGAGTTGCCATCCAGGTAGAGAACACCTTCTGGTAGGGAAAAGTGGCGTTTAAAATCTGCCAGTGGGTCTTGGCGGTCCAGTTCATGAACGGTATCCAGGCTCACGCGCATATCGGTACTCCAGCAAAAAATGTCGTCACACAGGTAAAAAGTGGGGTAAGGCTTATTGGGCGCTTGCTGTTAAATAGATGTCCTTACGCTCCAGAGTTCCGGGAAGAACTGCAAGTCGAGTGCCTTGACCAGGTAGCTCACGCCCGACGAGCCACCGGTGCCACGTCGGTAGCCAATAATGCGCTCCACCGTTTTCATGTGGTTAAAGCGCCAGCGTTGGAAGTTGAACTCGACATCCACCAGCTTTTCGGCCAGTTCGTATAGATCCCAGTACTTTTCACTGTTGCGATAGATCTCCATCCACACCGCTTCGACGTCGCTACTCGCGGTGTAGGGAATGCTCCAGTCGCGATGGGTGATGTTGTCTGGAATATCAAAACCCCGGCGGGCCAGTAGCTGCAGTGAGACGTCATAAAGGCTGGGCGAATTAAGCGCATGCTGGAGTTTTTGGTAGTGCTTGGGCTTTGAACGGTGTGCTTCGATCAATTTGGCGTTTTTGTTACCCAGCAAAAACTCAATTTCCCGGTACTGATAGGACTGAAAGCCCGAGCTTTGCCCAAGGCTGTCCCGAAAGCTCAAGTAATCGGCGGGCGTCATCGTTACCAGCACTTCCCAGGCGTTGATGAGCTGTTCCTGGATGCGGGAGACGCGTGAGAGCATTTTGAACGCAGGGCTCAGGTTGTCATCGGCAATATGCCTGGCCGCCGCGTGGGCTTCGTGCAAGCAGAGCTTGATCCATAGCTCCGACACCTGATGAATCATGATAAAGAGTAGTTCATCGTGCTCTTCAGAGGCCGGGTTCTGGCAAGCCAGCAAGGGCTCAAGGTCAAGGTATTGGCCGTAGCTGATATCCTGGTCCCAGTGGATGGCTTCGTTATCAACGCTGTTCTTTTTTGGAGTTTCCATCACTTAATATGCCTTTGCCGCGTCATGAGTGGTTAGCGCTTGTGCTTGAGGTTCGCCTAAATCCCAGAAGATCCCGGCGGCTAGTTTTAGCCCTTGCTCGACAATGGTTTCCAGCAAGTGCTCATCGGGGGCGTGCTGATTGCATGACGGATAGGAGTGGGGCAGCCAAACGGTGGGCAGATTAAGCACGTCTGAAAAGCAGTGATTGGGAATCGTGCCGCCCAGGTTGGGTAAAATATGGGGCGCTTCATTCAGGCTGTTCTCGGCCGATTGAGCAACAAAATTCACCCACGGGTGATTGGGGTCCAACCGAGTCGCCGCGTAGCCGCCTAAAAACGTCAGCTGGATATCGTTAAAGCCATGGGTATCCAGGTGCTGGCGCAGGTTACTCTCCACCGCTTGCCAGTCGGTGCCTTTTACAAAGCGCAGCTGTAATACCGCTTCCGCGTGCTCTGGAATCGCGCCGACAGGCTTGTCGGTTCTACCCGCACTTAAGCCAAGAATTTCAAACGTATTGGCCCCGTATAAACGCTCGCCATCCGCCAGGGTTTCTTCGCCCCACGCTGGGTTAATCGTGGGGTCGGAGGCGCCGCCGCCTACCGGCAAGTCGCGCACTAACCGGGAAGCATCTTCTGTAATAGACGGCGCCTTGAGAAAGTCGGCCAGAATTTTGCCACTTGGGGAAAGTAGCGTGGCGAGCGCATTGCACAACACAACCGCTGGGTTGGTAATAACACCTCCCCAGTTGCCGGAATGGCGGCCGCCATTGCCGGTGTTAAGCGATAACTTGAGTTGAACAACGCCGCGAGAACCCAGGAAAAGGGTGGGCATATCGTGGCGGATTCTGGGGCCATCAGAGGCCAGAAAAAGGTCGGATTTAAGCGCTTGCTGATAGGCAGCACAGGCCTCTTCCAACCCTGGTGAGCCTATCTCCTCGCTCATTTCAAACAGCATTTTTACGTTGTAGCCTAACCGACCCTTACGAGCGTTAATCACAGCTTCCAGCGCGGTTAAATTGACGCTGTGCTGGCCCTTGTTATCGGCGGTGCCGCGGCCATAAACACGGCCTTCTTTAAAGGTTAGCGCCCACGGGTCAATACCGTTCGCCCATTGCTCTTCCTGGCCATCGGTAACGTCACCATGGCCATAAAGCAACAGCGTGGAGTAGGCGGGGTCCTCAATGCGCTCCCCAATCAGCAGGGGAGGAAAGCCGGGTTTGGGGTTCTCGATAATTTGGCAGGTGAAGCCTAGCCTTGAAAGCAGCGGGCCAATTTCTTGTTCAAGGTACGCGTTGAGTGTATCGGCACAGGCGGGGTCCTGGCTGACCGTGCGCATGGCAATACGTTTTGCCAGCGTCTTATAAAAATTACCGTTTGAAAGCTCATCACTCGCTAGCTGAATCGCCTGTTCCCGTTTTGAACGCTGCGGTGTTGTCATGGTGTGCCTTTTTATCATTGGGCTTTTAGTGGTCGTTGAGATGAGCCTAGCCCTTGCTCTTGTTTGCAGCAATCATTAAGATTTCAAAGTACCTTTCTAACTATTAGAAATCACCGGTAGATGTTTGAACCGCTGCCGATAGCGCTATTCACCCTGCCAGGGTTTGTACGAAAAGTCGCTGAGCGAAGGCCAGACAAGGCAAAAATCAGTAAAAAACGGACCGGGCTCGCGCACGAGTTTACATGTGTAAATGAGTATTTTGATCGGACTCGCGCACGAGCTGGTTTTTAACGCCGTATGGGCGAGCGTAAGCAGTTTTCGTACAAAGCCTAACAGGCAGGTCATCAATGAGGCCGTTATGCAGGATCTCCACTTGCGCTACTTTCAAAGCGTTGCGAAAACGGGCTCGTTGTCCGCTGCCGCTGAAGAGTTGCACGTTGCTGTTTCAGCGGTTAGCCGCCAGATCACCAATCTTGAGCAGCGCTTGGATATCAAGCTGTTCAACCGCCAGCCGCGAGGGATGCAGTTAACCGAAGCAGGCAAACTGCTGAACGCCTATGCACTGCGTAACCAGTTAGAAGTTAATAGTGTTATCGATGAGATGCAGGATGCAATGACACGCCAACGCCAAACCATTGTGGTGGCTTGCCCTGATGGCATGGCGTGGCACTTTCTTCCCAGTGTTATTTCGCGCTTTATTACTCAGCATCCTGATATTCGGTTTGATCTGCAGATGGCCGATTCAGCGCGTGCTTCTGAATTGGTAAAAGAAGGCAGTGCTGATATCGCCTTAACCTTTAGCCTCTCGCCGGATATTGGCGTAAAGGTGGTTTCAAGCCATAACGCCGCAATTAGTGCCCTTATGTCGAGTGAGCACCCGTTGGCCGTTAATGACGTTTTGTATGTAAAGGATTTATGCGACTACCCGCTTACCATGTCGCTTAATGGCTCGACAATGCGCTATCTGTTTGATGTCGCCTGTAGCTTGTCCGGCATTAAGGTATTCCCAAGTTTCTCCTGCGATTCACTGGGCGCGACCTATACCATGGTCAGCGAGCATCCCAATATGATCGGGTTGTGTAGTGCCGTGGCGGTAAGCGGTAAAATGCATAAGGATGGGCTGGTTTTAAAGCCGCTACACGAGCCCCAGCTTTCTCAGCGAAGCCTTCAGGTACAGGTGATGGCTGAACGCTATCTGCCTGCTCATATCGAGGCGTTTTTAGTTGTTCTGGAAGAGAAGCTGACGGCCGTTGTCTGTTGAGCGCATACCCGTTAGATGCCAAGCCACCCATTATGGGTGGCTTGAAAGCGAACCTGCTTAAAACGGGCCGTAGTTAATCGCAACGGCAACCCCGACAAACGCGCCGCCGATGACAATCCAAATCAATACTAGTGGCAGCACGAATTTGAACCACTCCACGTAAGAAACGCGGGCGATCGCCAGGCACGCCATCAAGGTGCCAGAAAGCGGAGTAATAATATTGGTAACGGCATCGCCCAGCTTGAAGGTGATGAAGGTCGACTGGCGGGTGACTTCCAGCATATCGCCAATCGGAACCATAATTGGCATCACGATAGCGGCCTGTCCGGTACCCGAAGTAATCAATCCGTTAAATACCAAGTTAAACACGTATAAAAGCTCCATGGCGACAATCTTGCCATGGCCATCTAAAGAGCTTGCGACGCTATGCACGAGGGTGTCGATGAGCTGTGCTTGTCTAAGCAACACGATGACAGCGGCGGCGACACCCACCACCAATGCACCGTACATGACTTCGCTTGCGCCATTCATCAGGCGTTTTACAAAATCATTGGGAGACATTCTGCCGATCAGTGCCGTGGCGATCCCCACCATTAAAAACGTGGCAGAGAGTTCGGTGATTCCCCATCCGAAGTTAAAACCGCCGTACAGGAAAAACACAAAGGAGGCGGCAAATATCAGCAGCACTAACTTATGAGAAAAGGTAAAGGGCGGCAGGGCGCCAGGCTCATGTGTGGCTTCGGTGTTATCAAAGGCGTCTGCTCCCATCACGCTATGAGCCGGGTTCTGCTTGATACGTTTGGCATAGCGGCAGATGTACACCGTGGTAACGGTCAAAAAGACAATAAAGATAACGCCACGATATATAAATCCGGAAAACAGCGGTAACTCGGCAATGGTTTGCCCGGCAACGGTAACGGTCGGGTCAAAAACGCCTGCACCGAAGCCTGCGTAGGAGCCTAAAAAGATAATGGCCACGCCTACAACGGGGTCAAGCTTCATTGAGCGGGCAAGAAACAGCCCGATAGGAATAAAGGCAATGGCCAGGTTGGCACCTACCCCAACCGATGCAAGCGTTGAGAACGTAGCGCAAAAGATAAAAATAAGAACGTTTCGACGACCATTGGCCTTGCTAATGAGTTGGTGAATACCTGCGCTGATGGCGCCTGTTGACTCAATCACCTTGAGCACGCCGCCGACCATCATGATTAAGAAGATCAGCGGAGCCGCCGCCACCAGGCCTTTTTGAATAGCGGTAAACAGGTCCATTACGTTCAGGGGCGCTGCAGTAATGTACTGAAAGCTATCGGTGGCGACCTGCGTCAGACCATTGTTGTTGGTTCTTTCGTAGCTTCCTGCGGGGATTATATAAGAGGCGAGCAGTACCAGTACCATAAAGCTAAACAGGATGATGAACACATCCGGCATAGGGCGTTTTTTCTTCATTGTTTGTGCCTTTTCTGGCGCGCCTTTACTCAGCTTCGTTGTCATATTCGTCTTCGCGGTCAGAGGGTTATCGTTTTATTGGTGGCGCTACTCTAGGCAGTATGTGCAACTAAAACGCTCAACGACAAGTAAACCGTGTGCATGGCCGAGGGGGTAGGTAGGCCGAAGCGGTTTAGTGTGAGGCGTAGCATCAGGTGGTGGTGTTTTTTCTCACCTTGACGAGTGAGCCCTACGTACTTCCAGGTAATGGCTTAGAAGGTCCATAGTGCTTGGCTCGCACGTGGTGAAAGGGCCACCTTTAGTGTTGTTTAAAATCAACCTACCAAGGAAGCCCATGGCTAACAATTGTGAATTTATCAAATGTGTTTTCTATTTTAGGCAAGCGCTCTTGGCAGCCAGAAGGAAGTATCCGGGCAACCCAATAAAGCCGCTAAATGGTCGGTTCAAAATGCCCGCTCAACGATGTTTTATGCCGCCGCAGATAACAGCTCTGCAGGCCATATCGCGCAATTTTACGCGTTAACAGCGCATAGCCAAGCGGGCTGCTACTGTCTATATAGAACCTGCTACTGTCTATATAGAAAAGGTGGGGTTTAGGGTTCGCTCTATTAAGCATGTATAGACGGAGTTACGCATCTAACGGAGGATAATATGCAATCCAACATTGAGAATCGGGGTAGCTGTCTCTGCGGTGAAGTGCAGCTTTTAACTCATTTAGACAGTCATCATGTCGCGGTTTGCCACTGCAGCCTTTGTAGAAAGTGGGGTGGAGGGCCACTGTTTGCGGTTGAGTCCAAAAACGAGGTGGATTTCCAGGGGACTGAGCATATTGCTATCTTCAGTTCCTCAGAGTGGGCCGAGCGAGGTTTTTGCAAGCAGTGTGGGACGCATCTGTTTTATCGGTTAAAAGAGGGCGGGCACTATGCTATCCCAGTGGGGCTTCTGGAGGATAACGACCAGTGGCAGCTTGAGGAGCAGATATTTATTGAGCAAAAACCAGCGTTTTACTCGTTTTCTCAAGCTACCAGAGACTTAACCGGCGAGGAGGTTTTTGCTCAACATACTGGCAATTAAGAGGTTTCGTGGCCATCGCAAACACTGGCTACCTCCTCTGCCTATGCTTCACTTGGGAGAGATATGGCCCCTTCACGACTTCTACTCATGGCAGATGCGATATTAGTCGTTCATGTGCTGTTTGTTGTCTTTGTCGTCTTCGGGTTGCTGGCTATTTATGTCGGTTATTTTCTAAGGTGGCGATGGGTGCGAAATAAGAGGTTTCGTATTTTGCATTTGTCCGCTATTGGGTATGTAGTGGTGCAGTCCTGGTTGGGCGCGGTTTGCCCGCTTACTACGTGGGAAATGGCCTTGAGAGCAGAGGCTGGTACAGCAACCTATACGGGGTCCTTCATTCAGTACTGGTTGCAAAGCCTGCTTTACTACACGGCGCCGGAGTGGGTATTTGTGCTGCTTTATACGGTTTTTGGTAGCCTGGTGTTGTGCAGCTGGTTTTTAGTGCGGCCAAACAAACAGAAAGGAGGCGATGATGGCTAATAAATCTAAAAGCAACGGAAGCGAAAGCAATCCCTCTGGCAAGAGTGAATCATTAGCCACAATTTCGTGCGGGGCTGAACAGCTGCTTGTGGCTGCTCTCGAACGAGGCGTTAATTGTCTTGAAACCGGGCGTTTTCTTATCAGTTATCGTGAAGGGCGAATGGAAGAGGGCATTAAGTCTCTCAAGGCTCAAAAGTTTCGAGTGGCCGACGCGCGTGACTTTGCTGACCAGGCCGTCAGTTTGGAAGACGCTGGTGATGCGGAGGTTGTGGTGTTCCCAGAGCTTGGGGTTGCGCTTGTTGGCAGTGACGCTTTACAGCTACATGGGATGAGCCTCAATGACCCTATTTCAGCAGATAGCCCAATAGAAATTATTGAGCCTGAGTATTTTGCCTTTTCCGAAAATTCAGAGTATCTGCGAGGTTTTTTGCGGGCCGCGAGTACGATTGCTCGCGATCTTGGCGCTGATGTTGATCTGGATGAAGCCCAAGACAAGCTTGAGCCAGGCAAGCCAGAAACGACCTGGGGATTGATTCAATGCAACGTTTTGCAAAGCCGGTGGAGTGGGGCTGGCATTAAAGTGGCCGTGCTGGATACCGGGATGGACCTTGGCCATCCTGACTTTGTAGGTAGAGAGTTTATTACCCGCTCATTCGTAGGAGAGCCGGTTCAAGATATCAATGGCCACGGAACGCACTGTATCGGCACGGCCTGCGGCCCCAGAGTGCCTTTCGAGAACGCTCCGCGCTACGGTATCGCATCCGATTCACAGGTGTTCGTTGGAAAGGTGCTCACCAACTCGGGTAGCAGTACAGGGGCGGGAGTGCTTGCGGGCATGAATTGGGCGATCGCTAATCGATGTGACGTCATTTCGATGTCGCTGGGCAGTCAAAGCCCTGTGCAAGCCGCCTACACCCACGCGGGTGCCGCGGCTCTGCGTAAAGGGTGTCTGATTATTGCTGCCGCAGGAAACTCTTCTGCTCATACGGGAGCGCCTGCCAACTCGCCTACTATCATGTCGGTTGCATCTATTGACGCCAACTTAAAGCCTTCGAGCTTTTCCAACGCAGGCAAAATCGAAATTGCCGCGCCTGGCGGCGACATTTTTTCGTCCTGGCCCCGGCCGGTACATCATAAAACGATTAGCGGAACCAGTATGGCGACGCCCCACGTTGCAGGCTGCGCCGCTCTTTGGGCTGAGTCAGATGCCTCGCTGCGCGGTATGAAGCTCTGGCAACGGCTGTTGGATTCTGCAAAGCCTTTACCATCCTCTGGTTCCCGTGTTGGGGCCGGGTTGGTACAGGCACCTTAGATGAGGATGATCGATGCCGACAATAGCGCTTTGGATAATCACGATTTCTGAAGATCAATCGATCAATGAAATAGCTTCGCGCCTTAGTGATGAAGGACTCACGATCAGAGATGTATTTGAGGAGATTGGGTGCATCACCGGGGCGGCAGATGACGTTACCGTTGAGCGGCTTAAAAAGGTCAACGGAGTGGTGGATATTGCCCCTGATATGCAGCTCGATATAGGCCCGCCAGGTGCTGATAAGACTTGGTGATTCCTCTGCAGCCACCTTGGAAAGAGCTGTTAAAGGAGACTGGGGTGCGCCGCATTAAAATGTCATACCCATTATTGGCTGTTTCGTTTTCACTGGAGAAGTGTCATGGCAACACCCGCAAAGAATACGGTTTGTCTTTGGTTCGATGGTAGCGCAGAAGAAGCCGCGCGCTTTTATGCAGATACCTTTCCTGATTCGTTTGTTAGTGCCGTTCACCGCGCGCCGGGAGACTTTCCATCCGGTAAGGAAGGGGATGTGTTGACCGTTGAGTTTACCGTGCTGGGCATTCCATGCCTGGGGCTTAACGTTGGGCCTGAGTTTACGCATAGCGAAGCGTTTTCTTTTCAGGTCTCAACCAATGATCAGGCCGAAACGGACCGCTATTGGAGCGCGATAGTGGGTAATGGCGGGCAAGAAAGCGTGTGTGGTTGGTGTAAAGATAAATGGGGCGTGTCTTGGCAGGTAACGCCTGTGGCGCTGATTGAAGCAATCACTGCCTCGGACCCTGCCGCTGCAAAACGCGCGTTTGCAGCGATGATGCAGATGAAAAAAATCGATATTGCCACCATTGAGGCAGCACGTAACGGTTTAATTAGATAAAAGATGTTCACTCATCGCGCGTTAACGACAGGGCTGAAGCAATGGAGTCAGTGAGTAATATTGTTATTTCTGAATTTTCTGATTTTAATGACCTAAGTGAATTTATTATTGTAGTGACTCGATTGCTAATGGCTGCTTTTCTCGGTGGCCTCTTGGGGCTTGAGCGTGAACAGAGCGGTAAGCCAGCTGGAATACGTACCCACATGCTTGTGTGCATGGGGGCGGCGTTATTTATATTAATTCCGCAGCAAGCAGGCATTTCAGATGCAGAGATGAGCCGGGTCATTCAAGGTGTTATTAGCGGCATTGGTTTTTTATGTGCTGGAAGTATTATCACCCGTAAGAATGATCTATTTGCTACCGGGCTTACCACGGCGGCTGGCATTTGGTTTACAGCGGCTATAGGTGTCGCCGTTGGTCTTGGGCGTGAGCAAACGGCCGTTTTGTGTACCGTGCTGGCTTGGACAGTGCTGTATGTGGTGCCTTTCTTCTCGCGCGCAATAACCAAAAAAAGGCCTGTACCTTCAGGATCGAAAGAAGATGATTCTGGTAACAAATAAGCGTGAGACGCACCCCGTTAATTTGCGGCATTCATGGCCTTATGGACCTTCATAAGCTGAACAAACGCAAGGGACGAAAAAGACACGGCTCGGTCCTCTGAAACGCTTAGGAGGCAGCGAGAAATACCGGATAAACCGGTGAACCAACGATGGTTGAAAAGAGGCTAATCTGACATTTTATGGCTGAAATTATCACTATCCTTCTTTTATCATTAATGGCAGGTGCCGCAATGCCCATCGGGGCATTATTAGCTAAGTTTGACCTGGTTCATCCCTCCCTTTTAGGGGATTCCTGGCGACATTTTATTATTGCTTTTGGTGGTGGAGCGCTGATGTCAGCGGTCGCTCTGGTATTGGTACCTGAAGGTGCTAGTAAGTTACCGCTTGTACCGGCCGCCTTGTGTTTTGCTGCTGGTGGGGTATGTTTTTACTTCCTTGATGCCTACTTAAAAAAACTCAATAGCTCGGTAGGCCAACTGGTGGCAATGTTATCTGATTTTATCCCTGAAGCGATTGCCTTGGGTGCTGCCTTTGCAGCAGGCGAAGGCACAGGGTTGCTGCTTGCACTATTAATGATTTTACAAAATCTGCCCGAGGGTTTTAACGCTTACGAAGAGCTGAGCAATAATAATACTCAACTATCTTCCAATAAAATCATACTGGCATTTAGCGGTTTGGCATTAGTGGGGCCCATCTCAGCAGCAACCGGCTATTACGTATTGGCACAGTACGATGTGTTAATGGGAGCACTAATGCTATTTGCGAGTGCAGGTATCTTGTACCTTGTTTTTCAGGATATTGCCCCTGGGTCCAAGCTCGAACAACATGGAATGCCGGCAATCGGTGCTGTCGCTGGGTTTCTGCTTGGGTTGATGGGTAACATGGTGCTTCTTGCCTCCTGATGGCAAATAACTGCAAGCAGCGCAATGCTATGACTATGCGGTTTAATGGCGAAGAATATGAGTCTTCGCCTCGCTTTTTCTTTCTTTAATACCTCGCCATGAACTGAATTAGCAGTGGGTTTTTATTCTTAAATGCAGGATAATTAATAATCATTTTTATTAAGGATAGTGATATGCCCGCAACTTCCAAGACGTTAATTTTGACCGCTGCTGGTGTTGTAGTGCTCGGGGCTGGGGGATATATAGGCGCCCAAGCGGTGGTGGGTAATGAGGTGGAAAAAGCGCTAGCCCAAACCTTTGCGCAGTTGGATGATTCTGTTTCCTGGTATGCAAGCGACGTAACGATTGATAAATCGTTGTTCAATACAACGGCGACGGCAACGATCGGTATGGAAGGTGTTGAAAATGCCAATGCCCAGGTAAATCTGCTGGTGGATCACGGCATTATTAATAGCCCGATTACCGGCACGATTCATCCCAACGAGCAGTTTCTAAGCGGGGATATTGACGTTGATTTGGTCGCTACTCGCAGCGCCGTCACGGGGCAGTTGACGGCCGGTTCGTTAAGCGGCGTTGAGTTTGACGGCACTCTGCACGACCTGGTAGTGGATCTTGATCTTGAAGATGAAGACGTTTGGAAGGTAGACGGCCAGGCACGTGAAATTGTTGTCAATGACGAGAACGACTCGTTTCGGATCGTCTCGCCACGCTTTGAAAATAGCTCCCAGGAAGCGTCGAGCCTGATACATCAACGTCTGGAAATACCCAAAATTGAGTTTTTGGCGGAGGGCGTCAATGTTTATATAGATGGCATTGAGCTTGAGGCCGAGTCTGAATCCGTAGGTGATAGCCAAATCGTCAATTCAGGCGGCCGTTTTAAGATAGCCGATATCGGCGCCGACGGCACCTCAATGGGCAGCCTGTCACTTGATATCGATGCCAAGAACTGGGATATGTCAGCATTTCAGGCGCTTCAGGAAGCCTATGCACCGCTGGAAAGCATGCGTGCAGAGTATGAAGAGACCGGTGTACGCGGCGATGAGCAGGAAGAGCGTGAACTACTGATTCAGTCTATCGAACGAGGCTATGATGTCCTGATTGCGAGTCCCTCAATGGCGTTCCAGCCGCTGGAAGCGCACGTCACCCTGCCCATGCTGGGTATCGATTTTAATCCCCGCATTACGGCGGATATCCGCTTTGATGGTGAAGAACTTTCCAAGGAGGCGCTATACAGCGCTTTATGGGATAACCGTTTGCCGTTACCCGAGCAGCTTCAGACATCGCAAGATAGGATGAGCACACCGGAGGCGCAAGAGTACCTCCAAAACCGCTTGAGCCTGGATATTGGCGTAACGACACCTCCCCAGATGGTACTTTCACTCATTCCCATGCCTTATGCTCTGTTAATCGATCCGGACTTTGAAGAGCAGACGTTGACCTGGCAAGACGGTGTCCTGACGGTTAATGGTGAAGAAGTGATGTAAGCAAGGCTTGTATCATAAGCACTACGCCATATGGAGTGGCGTAGTGTTAAATCAAAGGTATTAAGATCACTGCACTCAACAAATTTGTACCGTATTGAAACTTTCGGTCAATGGAAAACATCCTTATCAGGTGATAGCGCAGTGGTTGAATCCCGTTACCATGCAAGTACATGTGTTTAAAAGCCAGAATATCTGGTTTGATCCCTCGTCTTATATCAATACGAATACGATTGCTGTCTTTATCGAGCAGAATGATCCCCAGAAATATCACATGGATATAGAGTTTTTGCCTAAACTCGCCAAGTAAAGCCGTCAGGCCGTGATACGTAATAGTTTTTTTATTAATCACAGTAAGGATCAATTATGGTTTTAACTATCATTATCGTAGCGATAATAGCGGTTATCGCGTTCTACCTTATCGGTGTGTACAACCGACTTGTCTCACTGCGAAACCGTTTTCAAAACGCCTTTGCTCAAATTGAAGTGCAGCTAAAGCGCCGTCACGACTTGATACCTAACCTGGTCGAAACCGCCAAAGGGTATCTCAGCCACGAGCGCGAAACGCTTCAGTCGGTGATTGAAGCGCGCAATTCAGCAGCGGCGGGGCTCAAAGCGGCGGCTGCCAACCCAGGGAGCGCCAAAGCGATGGCCGAATTGGGCGGGGCAGAAGGTGCGCTAAGCCAAGCGATGGGGCGGCTTAATGTGGTGATGGAAGCTTACCCGGACCTCAAGGCCTCTGAAAACATGCAGCAGCTCTCTGAAGAGCTTACCAGTACTGAAAACAAGGTCGCTTTTGCCCGCCAAGCGTTCAACGACGCTGTCATGCAATACAACACTTACCGCCAGAGCTTCCCTCCGGTGGCCGTAGCTGGCCTGTTGGGGCATGGCGAGGACGCTTCCTTCCTGGAATTCGAGGACAGCGCCCAGATTCAGTCAGCGCCTAAAATATCGTTTTGAAGCGTTCTTGAACCGACAAGGATAGGTGTGCATGGATTTCTTTACGGCTCAGGACAACGCCCGGCGTAAAACCGGGCAACTGGTTGTTTTATTGATAGCGGCGGTAATCGCCCTGATAGCGGTCACCACTGTCGTGATCGCAATCGTCGTGCATTTCATGAGAGATGACCGAGGCAGCGTGACAGCGAATAACCTGTTGGCTGCGCTATCCCCAGAACTGGTAGCCGTGGTTGCGCTTGGCGTGGTGGCGTTAGTGGGTCTCGGCGGGCTTTTCAAGCGCTCTCAGTTGCGTCGCGGCGGCGGTAAAGTAGTGGCCGAGGCGCTGGGCGGACGAGAAATCAGCCCCAGCACCGAAAACGCTAACGAGCGCCGTATTCTCAACGTGGTGGAAGAAATGGCAATTGCCTCGGGCACGCCGGTTCCACCGGTTTATCTGCTTCAGGAAGCGGGTATTAACGCTTTCGCCGCCGGGTATGATACCAGCGATGCCGTGATCGGGATCACCCAGGGGGCGATTAATCACCTCAACCGCGAGGAACTACAAGGCGTGGTTGCCCATGAATTTAGCCACATTCTGCATGGCGATATGCGCTTGAACATGCGTTTGATCAGCGTACTTCACGGTGTGCTTCTGATCGGACTGTTAGGCTATATCCTGCTGCGCAGTACGACGTCGCGTGGTCGAGCTGTGCGGCGCAACAATTCAAATAGCAAAGGCGCTGTCGTCGTACTTGCCCTGGGTGTTGCCCTGGCCGTCATTGGTTATGCGGGCACGTTTTTTGGCAACTGGATCAAGGCGGCAGTGAGCCGTCAGCGAGAATACCTGGCCGACGCCTCCGCCGTTCAATATACGCGTAACCCCAATGGCATCGGCCAAGCGTTAATCAAGATAGGCTCCCTTACGCAGGGGGCCAGAATAGAAGCCTCCCAAGCGAGCGAATATAGCCACCTGTTTTTCGGCCAGGGCATGAAGCTTGGTTTCACTCGCTTATTGGCGACCCACCCGCCGATACGCCAGCGCATCAAACGCGTTATGCCAAGCTGGAACGGTGAATTTAACGCGCCGCTCAGTGCGTCTTTTGACGGTGACGTGGAAAAAGCGGGAGGTGAGTCAGCGGTTGGCTTTGCAGACACCCCCTCCGCTCACGCCCACTCCAGCGCAGCAACCATGAACGGCGCCTCGGCCCGCATGGCGATTGACTCAATGGGGCAACCCGGCCCACGCCATTTGGCCCAGGCACGTACCATGCTCAGTGCATTGCCTACGCGGCTCGTCGATGCCGCCCACGATCCTTATGCAGTGCGCGCATTAATGTACGCACTGCTGCTGAGCCAGAATATTGAGGTGCGTAAGCAGCAGCTGGCATCACTTCAGCAGACAGCCTTGCCCGATGTGTATCGTGAAGTCATGAATCATGCCGGCGACGTGTTAATGCTTAGAGACCAGCTTCGCCTGCCGTTGATGGAATTGGCGTTGCCTGCGTTAAAAAACCTGTCAGTGGATCAGGCCACGCATTTTCGACATTGCATGGTAGAACTGATCAATGCGGATAGTCAGGTCAGCCTGTTTGAGTGGACGCTGTATCACTGGCTGGTTCATCACCTGGGCCTGGGCAAGAAAGGTAGTGGCCCTGCTGTTCGTAAGCTGAGCGATTTACAGCAGGAGTGCCAGCGGCTGCTCAACGTGCTGGCCTGGGCAGGGCAGAGTGACCCCGAAAAGGTAAGCGCTGCGCTAGATGCCGCTGAAAAAGAGCTGCCGTTTGCACTAAGCGCAAAAAGAGAGGCCCCTGATATCAAAGCCCTGGGCCCCGCAGTTAGCCGCTTGCGTCGTTTACGACCGCAACAAAAGCCTGCTGTTCTGCAGGCCATGGCCCGCTGTATTGAGCATAGCGGGCAAATAAAGCCCGCAGAGGCCGAGCTGTTTCGCGTCATCGCCGATATGCTGGAATGCCCCATGCCGCCGCTGTTGATAGAGAGTGATTGAGCGTCGCCATTCTCAAGGCGGGGAGTATCCATAGTATGAATGAGGCAGGGTCCTTGAACCGAGCGACTAACGAGAAGATAGTACTCTGCTCATACAGTACTGATTGGCCAACTCTGTTTGAAGAGGAACGGGCTCGGCTGCTGCCTCTTTTCAACTTCCATGGAATATAACGCCTCTCTGATCGATAGGCGTTGGGCGGCGAAATATAGGTTGGATAGAGAAGCGTATACAGCAGCAAAAAGGGACTTTATTTGCGAAACCCTGAATGGTGGCCTCTAACCAATACAGCAATGAAGCGCCATTGGTTTAATCAAAATTAAATTTCTGGAGAGTTATTGTCAGTTAAATTGATATAGTGATAAGTGGGTTCGTTATTTAAAGTGTTTGCTCTAGGCTTTCGTTGTTTAGAAAATTATTTCGTCTAATCAAGGGGGGATGATGCCTGCCTACGCTGTTGCTCTCATTCGAGAAACTCGATTCGATCCAGAGGTTAAACACTATTTAGAGCGTATCGACGCAACGCTCGCTCCTTTTTCAGGTAAATACCTCGTGCATGGTGGGCCATACACGCCACTTGAGGGCGCGTGGGCTGGCGATATGGTCGTCATTGAGTTTCCTACTATGGAACAAGCTCAAGGGTGGTATGACTCCGATGCTTATAAGACGATTCGCCCATTTCGTATCCGGCATACCGAGGGCGATGTACTGTTGGTTCAGGGCGTGCCAGAGGGGCATAAAGGTGCGGATATCCTGGGCTAGCGATACCCGCGCCTAACGCGCCGACCTTGATAGTAAGAAGCTGCTTCCTGCTTTTAAGCCGGTTCAGATATTTGTGTGTCTCGCCATGTCATCACCTGCAACTCATCAACGAGCCGTTCGACTTTCCTTATTGCGTCAGCAACTGACTTCGCCAATACCTCCCCGCTTACCTCCTGCCCCTCGATGGCGATATAGTGAATTTTAGTGATGCCAATAAACGCCAGTGCAGTGGCTAAATTGGGCTCCAGGTGGTTGATGTGCGCCATCTTTCCACCGATATCAAAGCCTATCCCGCCTCTGGCAGTAAGAACAACCGCATGCCTTGGCCGGTCAGAAAGCTTTGGAACGTAAGGATCGGTCGGGTTACTCTCATCGATATCCACCGTTCGACCGGGGCGTACTACTTGGTCGATCCACGCTTTGAGGGCGGCAGGCATGCCGAAGTTGTAGAACGGCGTGCCGATCACTACGACATCCGCGGCGATTAATTCATCAACCAGCTGGTCGCTTTCTGCTAGTGCATCCTTCATCCAGGGTGCCCGCTGTTCTTCAGGCGTGAAAGCCGACGCGATCCAGTCGTGGTTGAGAAAGGATGGCGGGTGTTGGCCTATATCGCGATAGGTGATCATGTCTTGCGGGCGGCGTAATTGCCATTGTTTGGCAAACTGATCGGTAAGGTGACGGCTGTGAGAGCCATGATTGTCTGTTCCGGCAATCCCCGGGCGAGCGCTGGCGTCTATATGTAGGATATGCGGCATGGATAGTCTCCTGTTCTGAGTTGAGCTCATCTATGATTAACGACAGACGTAGCTTAGACTTGGATTATGAGCCGTAACAAGCGACTTTTTCTTGCAGGTATAGGTGAGTAAAATTCATTCATGAATTCTCGACGATTACCCTCGCTTTCGGCACTTCGCGCTTTTGAAGCGGCTGCTCGCCATGAAAGTGCCAAACAGGCAGCGCAGGAGCTCTCGGTAACGGCCACGGCCATTAGTCACCAGATTCGTGGGCTTGAAGAGGCTCTGGGCATTGCGCTGTTTGTACGCAGGCCCAGGCAACTGGAATTGACGCCGCAAGGCCGCGAGCTGCAGCAGGTGCTGGAATCTTCATTCGACAATATCAGCAACACCATTGAGCGCCTGAGTACCATGCCCGAGCGCAGGGGCATTACGCTGACGACCACACCAGTGGTGGCAGTACGCTGGCTGCTGCCCTGGGTTTGCATACTGCGCGAATCTCACCCAGACATTGACCTGCGAATCCATGCGTCCCACGAGCCCGTTGCGTTAGATGGGGTAACCGCCGACCTTGCCATTCGGCATGGCGATGGACGCTGGCCAGGGTTAGTAGCCGAGAAGCTGTTTGATACCACGTTGATTCCGGCTTGCAGCCCACAGCTTGTTCAGCATGCAGGGGAGGATCTATCGAAGTATCCGCTGATTCACTTTCGACCTCAGGGCGTATTTATATCGCCCATGGATTGGCCGGGTTACCAGAAAACCGCCCAGATTCCAGGGTTGAATGTCGGCGCCGGGCTGGCTTTTTCTGACGAAAGCCACGCTATTTCAGCGGCTGTGGGAGGGCAGGGTGTCATGCTGATGAGCCGTCAACTGATTGAAGATGAGCTGGCCGAAGGGCGCCTGGTACACCCTTTTGGCCCTGAACTTGAAGACCGTGCCTTCTTTTTGGCCTACCCGGAAAACCGCCGCAACGATCCAACGATGTTGGCGCTTCGCGACTGGGTGATGGCAGTGCCTGGCAGGCTATCAACACCTTCGGCTTGATAACGTCGTGTTTTATACCGTTATCTTGTGTGACCTGATGCTTCGCCGTCTGTGAGTTTCATGGCGGAGTCTGATTTGGCTCAAATAGCGAGGCTGGGGGAAGAGTCAAAAAGAGTGGCGGAAGAGCGTGGGAGTCGAACCCACCAAAGACTGCTGGCAGCCCCTGCCAGATTTGAAGTCTGGCCGCCCCACCGGGGGTCGATCCTCTTCCTTGAGCGGTTGCCTAGTTCCACAGGGCAGTACGGCGAATGTAGCGTTCATCTTGCACCCGGCGTGTAAAACCTATCCTATCAAAGAATTCGAGAATACGAATGGCCAATTTGCGTCCGGTACCGATGCAGTTGCGAAATTCTGCGACGCGAATAGTGCCGTGCTCGTCCATCAGCTTACGCGCGATATTGGCCAGTTCATGTGTCGCTGAGGCGAGGTAGAAGTGGTCCTTGCGTACCTGGTAGAGCCTGCCGAGGCGAGCGCAGGCTGTTAGCACCTGGCGAACACGCTGTTCATCAAGCCCACCGCTTGCTGCCAGGTCGCGAACCCGGGGTGGCTGGAAGGGGGCTTCCGCGAGAAGAGGTTCGAGCCGTTGCCAGAGCGCCTCGTCGTGTTCATTAAGTGCTGCGCGATGGCCAGGCAGAGAAATGAAGGGCCCATTGCTAGCAAGCTGGCCCGCCTCGATCAGTTGTTTCAGCAGGCCGCGGAAGAGGGGAGCCGGTAATCGAGGAGCGGCCTGGCGATTTAGTCGCTCGCGCTCGGTCCCCAGCATGGCGGGTTCGTTCTGGTGATTACTGGCGACTACTTGGATAATCCGCTCTCTAAGCGATTCGATGGCTTCCCGGGAGAAAGCACTAACTTCGCCTTCGGCAGTGAGGACTTGACCTGCGGATGCCTCGACCAGCGGCGCTAGACCCTGAACGCTGATATTAAGATTACGCGCCATGCCAGTAAGATCCAGACCTTCGGGATGGAGATCAAGCGCAGCACTCAGCGGTTCATGAAGATCATAAGGGGGCTTGGTGTTTGCGCATTCCGCCAGTGCCGCCAACCAGGCCAGGCGAGCGGGAGCGCGCTGACCACGGCGGGGTGGTTCGCCGTCCAGTGCGATTCCGCCGCCGAGAGTAATATGCCCACCATGATCACGGATGACGAAACGATCCCCAAGGCAGGCGTGTACCGGGCTATCACAGACCAGTTGCCCCAGCATGCTTTTGCCTGGTTCGAGTCGTTGCCCTTCGAGAAGCGAGACCCGCCCCATGAGATGGGCGGCCCCCAGGTGTATATGGACTGGCGTCCAGTGCTTGAGCGGTGGGGTAGAGTCGAGCAACCTTAGCTGGACGTCGAGGCGTTTGATGGGCGGCGTTTCCAGTGCATCGGCGACCACCCAGTCGCCGCGACGGATGCGATCCCGTTCCACCCCAGTGCCTGAAAGATTGAGCGCTACCCGGTCACCCTGGTGTGCCTGATCGCTCTCGCGGTGCTGGCGCCGCAGTTGGCGTACTCTGGCCTTATGGCCGTCGGGCACCAGGCGCACCATGTCACCCTTGGCAATACAGCCGCTGAGGGCGGTGCCGGTCACTACCAGGCCGGCTCCCGGCAGCGCAAAGACGCGGTCCACGCTAAGGCGGAAATGCCCATAAGCAGAGAGCGCATGCTGTTCGGCCGCCTGGGACCATAGCGTGTCACGCAGTTCCGCTACGCCTTCACCGCTATGGCTCGAGACGTCATACAGCGGCGCCTTGGCGAGTTGGGTTCCTGCCAGCAACTGTGTGATTTCTTGTCTGACTTCCTGACGCCGTGTTTTGTCGACTCGGTCGATCTTGGTCAGTGCCACCACGCCGCGGTCGACGCCGAGCAGGTCGAGAATTTGGACATGCTCGATTGTCTGGGGCATTACACCATCGTCGGCGGCTACCACCAGCAGGGCTGTGTCGATGCCAGCACTGCCCGCGAGCATGTTATGCAGGAACCGATGATGCCCGGGCACGTCGACAAAGCCGAGCTCGACGCCTGACGCGACTTCGGGATAAGCGAAACCAGCTTCGATGGTCAACCCACGTGCTTTTTCCTCTTTGAGGCGGTCGGTATCGATACCGGTCAGCCGCTGGATCAGGGCGGTCTTGCCGTGGTCGACATGGCCGGCAGTGCCGACGATCATGGCTGGCCGTCCTGGGACATGTCATGGTGGCTCTCGTAGCGCTGCTTCAATATCGAGAATTGTGCAGCGAAGGCGTCCACGTCTTCAGGACGGTATAGACAGCGCAGGTCGAGATAGAGAGCACCTTCGTTAAGGCGGCCGATGACCGGACGGGGGAGCTGACGAAACGCTGTCTCGATGCGTTTGAGGCATCGTTCCCTGGCGCGGCGGTCACCGTTTAGCGGGCGCCAGACCAGCGCGTAGCTTGGCAGCCGGTCAATGGGTAGCGAGCCGCTGCCAAGCTGACTCACGCAGGGGGCTAGGGTAACATCGATGTCATCGAGCAAAGCTTGGGCGGCGGAGAGTAAACGCTCGCCGGTCGCCGCAATCTCGACGTCAGTACGCGTCAACATTGCCAGTGTGGGGATGTCCCGCTGCGGCGCGTCACTGTCACGATAAAGACGCAGAGTGGCTTCTAGAGCGGCCAGGGTCAGCTTGTCCAGGCGCAGGGCACGTTTTAATGGATGGCGCTTGATCGTATCGATAAGGTCACGGCGGCCAACAATGATGCCTGCCTGCGGGCCGCCCAGTAGCTTGTCGCCGCTAAAGGTGACGACATCGGCTCCGGCGGCGATTGCCTCGCGAGGTTGCTCTTCATGAGGCAGGCCAAGCGCGGAGAAGTCGGCTAGTGCGCCGCTGCCCAGGTCAACCATGAAGGGGACTCCCTGCGCGTGTGCAATACTCGCCAGTTCGCGCTCGGGAACGCTCTTGGTAAAACCGGTGATGGCGTAGTTGGAGGTGTGTGCCTTGACGATCAACCCGGTGCTCTCGCCCATAGCGGCCTGAAAATCCTTGGCATGGGTGCGGTTGGTAGCACCTACCTCATGCAGCCGACAGCCCGCCGCGGCCATGATGTCGGGCATGCGAAAGGCACCGCCTATCTCAATCAACTCGCCGCGTGATATGACCGCCTCGCGGCCATTGGCCAGAGCGCTCAGGGTCAGAAGTACAGCGCCAGCGTTATTGTTGACCACGGTGGCTGCTTCGGCGCCAGTCAGCTCGCAAAGCAAGGGTTCCACTAGGCGGTCGCGGTCGCCACGGCCGCCGCTCTCCAGATCATACTCAAGCGCCATGGGATGGCGGGCGGCTTGAACCATGGCCACAATGGCGGGCTCGGCAAGTGGCGAGCGGCCGAGGTTGGTATGAATCACCGTACCGGTCAAATTGAACACGCTGCGGCTATTAGGCCGTACCAGCTGCTCCAGGCGTTCAAGCACTCGGGCAGTGAGTGTATTGATAGAGAGGGCGGCAAGTTGATGCTCGGTAAGCTCCGAACTCCCCGCAAGGCGAGAGCGCTCGCTCTCAAGGGTCAGGCGGATGGCCTGCCTGACCAGGCGCCCACCATGGCGCTGCTGGGCTTGCTGCAGAGTGGGGTGGGTCAGCAGAGTGTCTACGGCGGGCAGGCTGCGTCGAACGTCCATTGTTGTTTTCAATCCATGCCGGGATTCAAATCCCAAGGTATAGCATGGCTGAGCGCGGGTCGTCCATGGTCGCTCGGGGATGCCCTTATTCGCCAACGATCAGCAGCGGGTTGAAGCCGCTACGAAAATACTGCTTTTCCTCAGCAAGCAGAAGATCCAGCGCCAGGCTCGCAAGGTCATCAGCGAGGGGTTCAGCATGTGCATCGAGCTCATGTGGCATGATTTTGAGATAGGAGTGACAGTCGCCACAGGTCTCGGCCTGAGTAGGAAGCAGGCGCTCGCCGCTCTCGTCCTCAAGGCTCAGGTAGTCAAGCTTACCGCTCTGATCGCAGACACTGCACTTGGAGCGCTCCAGATACCACTGTGTCGCGCATAGCCCACACTGCAGGTAACGCACCCCGCTGCGTTTAGAATCGATCTGGATGATGCTTGCCACCGGCAGTGAGCCGCAACAGGGGCAGATCGAACGGGCCTCGGCGGAGGGGCGCTTTGGCGGTTGGGGCAAGGTGCGTGCCAAGCGCAGCCAGGCCACTTGCAACGCTGCCGCTACCAAGGGCATCAGCCCACGGCTTGCTTCAGGGCCGGGACGCGCTTCCAGCACTTCCTGGGCAAGGCGGTCGATTTCCTCCCTGGGCAGCTTACGCAGGGTGTCGAGCAACGGCCGCTGCGCCTCACCGACATGCAAATCGAGGCCATCGAGAAGTGCTGCGAGTTCACTATGAAAATCGATGTCGCGGCAAATCGCTTGGGCACCCAGCGGCGGCATGCCGTGCTCAAAGGCCAGCGCAAAGGCGCCCGGCTCGGGCAGCCACGCTGGGGTATTGTGCTCGAGTGCCCGCTGCTGTGCTTGGGAGAGCTGTGCCATAAAGGCCAGAAAATCACGCAGCGGTTCGATACGCTCGGAGAGGCCACGCAAGCGCTGTGCGCGCTGGGCAAAGTGCTCCTGCTCGGGCAGCACCACGGAGGGGGGATCAATAACGCCCATCGGGGCATTGCCATATGCGTGATTCACTTGGGCTCCTCTCTTGTCATGGTCGTGTGCGGCTGCTTGGTCATCTCGCGCTCCTTGCGCTCTTTGTCCATTTCCTCCTCGTACCATAAATCATGATGATGTTTCGCCCAAGGCTTGCTGACCCGGCCACGAATCATGGCGGTGAACGACCCCTTCACCCAGATACCCGAGTAAATGTGGATGATCAAGGTAATGATCGCGAGAAAAGCCACATAAGCATGCCCAACGGCGGCCAACCGACGTAGTGTGATGGGGACGGCATCGGCAAAGTAGGGTTGCCAGATGAGCAGACCGGTTACCAGCAACAATGGCACGCAGAGCACCATGATCCAGTAAACGAGCTTCTGCCCGGCATTGTTCTTACCTACCGGCGGCAGACGCTCGTCATGATTACTCAGCACGTCCTTGATCTGCTTGAGCCACTGAATGTCATGGCGCTTGATCAGGCTCACCTTGAAGAAGCGGATCACCATGATCACGAAAAATAGCGTCATACACAGCCCAATATACGGGTGCAGGATGCGCGTCATGATCGGGCCGCCGAACAGACCGGTTAACGACCAGAAGAAGGGGTGAAAAAAGGGCAGCCCACTGAGCACCAGCATCACGAAGCTGATCGCGACGAGCCAGTGATTGATGCGTGAAAACGTATCATATCGCAGGATGCCTGGGTCGGATTTGGCATGCGGTTTCGGCTCATTCATGGCTGTTTCTCCTCAGGCTCCTCGTCCTCCACTCCTTCTTCCACCTCTTCCGGTGTTTCCTTGGGGCCTGCGGTGAGGTAGTGGAAGAACCCGGCAAATGCGGCAAGCCCGATAGCTGCTGAGGCCAGCGGCTTGGGTATACCTTTCCAACCCTCGACCAGAGGACTGATGCGCGGGTCCTTGGGCAAGCCGCTGTAGATCTCCGGTTTGTCGGCATGTTGCAGCACGTAGATCACATGGGTGCCACCCACCCCTTGAGGGTCATAGATACCGGCATTTTCAAAGCCGCGCCCTTTGAGAAAATCGGTGCGCGTCTCAGCGAGATCGAGCATATCCTCCTTGGTGCCGAACATGATCGAACCGGTAGGGCACGATTTTACACAGGCTGGTTCCAGGCCATGAGAGACACGATCAGAACACAGTGTGCATTTATAGGCCTTGGAATCCTTTTTCGAAATCCGTGGAACATCAAAAGGGCAGCCAGTGACACAGTAGCCGCAACCGATGCAGTGCTCGGAGTTGAAGTCAACGATGCCGTTGGCGTATTGGACGATAGCGCCAGGTGCCGGGCACGCCTCAAGGCAGCCCGGTTCGGCGCAGTGCATGCAGTTGTCCTTTCGGATCAGCCACTCCAGGTTGCCTTGCTCGTTCTCGTGCTCGTTGAAACGCATTACCTGCCAGGAGTCGGGCGTAAGGTCAGTCGGGTTGTCGTATTCACCCACGCATTCACCCACCTCGTCACGCAAGTCGTTCCACTCAGAGCATGCCACCTGGCATGCCTTGCAACCGATGCAGCGGGATACATCAATCAGCTTGGTGACAGTTTCAACGCTGCCGCTTCGCCTTTGAGGCGAAGGTACTGAGGTCGCTGAGCGGGCGATGATATTCTGCGAGTTGATTTGTTCCCCACGCATGCTCTCCTCCTTGCGTTATAGCTTTTCGACCCGTACCAGGAACGACTTGAACTCCGGCGTCTGGGTATTGGCGTCACCTACAGAGGGCGTCAGCGTATTGGTCAGGTGAGCCTGCTTGGTTTCGCCCAGATAACCCCAGTGAATCGGGATGCCTATCTGGTGCACCGTGCGTCCCGCTACCTGCAATGGACGAATGCGCTTGGTCACCACCGCCACCGCTTCGATATGGCCGCGCTTGGAGCTGACGCGGACTCGGTCACCTTTACCAATGCCCAATTCGTTGGCCAGAGTTTCGCCAATCTCCACGAATTTTTCCGGCTGGGCGATGGCGTTCAAGCGGTTGTGCATCGTCCAGTAGTGGAAGTGTTCAGTGAGGCGATAGGTAGTCGCCGCATGCGGAAACTCCTCGAAGGTGCCGAAATTGGCCCGATCCTGCTCGAACACCCGCGCGCCTGGATTGTTCTTGGCCAGTGGGTTATTGGGGTGCATCGGGTTGTTGGCGATGGGTGTTTCAAACGGTTCGTAGTGTTCCGGGAAAGGCCCTTCGACCATACGGTCACGGGCAAAGAACTGCCCTCTGCCCGTCTGGTTCATGATGAAAGGCCCCTGAGCTTCTGTCGGCGCGGACTCCACCGGGAAGTCGGGAACGTCATTACCCACCCAGCGATTGCCGTTCCACCAGACGACCGCCTTGCGCTCAGCCCACGGCGTGCCGTCGGGGCGTGCGCTTGCCCGGTTGTAAAGGATTCGCCGGTTGGCCGGCCACGACCAGGCCCAGCCCAGTGTCTGGCCGACGCCGTAGGGGTCGGAGTTGTCGCGGCGGGTCATTTGGTTGCCTTCATCGGTCCAGCAGCCAGCAAATATCCAGCAACCGCTCGCCGTGCTGCCATCGGCACGCAGCATGCCGAAATCCTCGATCTGCTCGCCCGCCCGACAGACAATATTGCGCTGCTCATCAACCACGTCTTCGAGTGCCCAACCGTTGTACTCCCGGGCTATTTCGTTAGCGCTTGGTTCTGCCGGGTAGCGATAGGGCCAGCTTAGATTGAGCAGCGCATCTGAAAAGACGCCGCCTTCGTCACGATACATCTGCTGCATCCGCAAGAAGATGCCCGCCAGAATGGCGGTATCGGGAATCGCTTCGCCCGGGGGCGGTGCCGCTGCCCAGAACCATTGCAGCCAGCGTGAGCTGTTGACGATGGAACCGTCTTCCTCGGCAAATGCGGTGGTCGGCAAGCGGAACACTTCAGTATCGATCTCGGCGGTGTTCACATCGTTGAATTCGCCATGGTTCTTCCAGAACTCGGCGGTTTCGGTTCTCAGCGGATCGATGACCACCAAGTACTTCAAGCGGGAAAGCGCCGCACTAGTCTTGGCTTTATGTGGAAAGGCGGCTAGCGGATTGAACCCTTGGCAAATATAGCCGTTGATTTCACCATGGCTCATTCGCTCGAAAGTATGCAGCACGTCATACAGGGTCTCGCTGAGCTTGGGCAGCCAGTCATAGCACCAGTTGTTTGTTTCGGTGGCCGCATCGCCGAACCAGGCCTTCATCAGGCTGACATGAAAACGCTCGTAATAGCGCCAGTAGGACACTTCACCAGGCAGGAGGTCCGGGCGGGAGCGATCAAGGATATAGGCGTTGTAATCCTGCTCATCGGCCTCGGGCAGCGACATGTATCCAGGTAGTAAGTCCGAGAGCAGCCCGAGGTCGGTCAGCCCCTGGATGTTGGAGTGCCCACGCAGAGCGTTGACGCCACCCCCGCGCATGCCCATGTTGCCAAGCAACAACTGAAGCATCGCCGCAGTGCGAATGATCTGCGAACCGATCGAGTGCTGCGTCCACCCCAGTGCGTAGAGGATCGTCATGGTCTTGTCGTCTACGACGGTCGCGGCGACCATGTCCCAGACGTGCAGAAGCTTGTCACGGGGTGTACCGCACACTGAAGAGACCACATCAGGGGTATAGCGACTGAAATGCGCACGCATCAATTGGAATACGCAGCGGGGGTGTTGGAGCGTATCGTCACGCAGGGCATAGCCTTCGTCGTCGTACTCGTACCGCCAGGTCTCTTTGTCGTAGTCGCCATTCTCGGCGTCGTAGCCGGTGAACAGGCCATCCTCGAAGCCGAAATCCTCGCGCACGATGAGGCTCGCGTCGGTGTAGGCGCGTACATACTCATGATGGATCTGATCGGTTTCGATCAAGTAGCTGATCAGACCGCCCAGAAAAGCGATATCGGTGCCGGTACGAATTTCCGCGTAGTAGTCCGCCACCGCTGCCGTGCGGTTGAAGCGGGGATCGACCACCACTAAACGGGCATCGTTGTGCTCCTTGGCTTCCATCACCCAGCGAAAACCAACGGGATGCGCCTCGGCGGCATTGCCACCCATGACGAGAACAAGATCAGCGTTGCGGATGTCGACCCAGTGGTTGGTCATGGCACCGCGACCGAATGTTGGGGCAAGACCTGCCACCGTCGGTCCGTGTCAGACGCGCGCCTGGTTGTCGAGTACCACCATGCCCAGGCTGCGGACTATCTTCTGTGTCAGGTACGCCGTCTCGTTGGTCGAGGCGGACGCCGCCAGCATCCCGGTCGTGGTCCAGTGGTTGACGGTATTGCCTGCATCGTCCTGGGTGACAAAGTTGGCGTCGCGATCATCCTTCATGTGCCGGGCGATACGTGTCAGCGCGTCGTCCCAACTGATGCGTTTCCACTCATCAGTGCCGGGTTCGCGTACCTGAGGATACTTGAGGCGCGATTCACTCTGGATGTAGTCGAGCAGCCCCGCACCCTTGGGACACAGCGAGCCGCGACTGACCGGATGATCCGGGTCGCCCTCGACATGGTAGATGCTATCAATGCTGTTGATCGCCCCATCGCCGCGGCTATAGAGCAGCACGCCGCAGCCCACCGAGCAGTAGGTGCAGTTGCTGCGGGTTATCTTGGCGCCGGTAAGCTTGAACTGGCGAACTGAGGCGAGCGCGGGCTCAGGTGCAAAGCCCATCATGGCCATACTGGAGGTGGCCATGCCGACTGCCCCGAGTTTAAAAAACTGTCTTCGCGTAACCTTCAGAGTCATCCCGGCCTCCTATCGATTTGTTCTGAATGTCGTCACTTCCTGAGATGGCATATCCGTTAAGCATAGTGCGTCTGTTCTTGTTTGTCGGTGCGTCGCGGTGTCGTTTGTCCAATGAGAAGGTTGCCACTAGGGCTTGCTATTAACGGCTTATTCGGGCGAATCGGACGTGCTGCCCTGAGATTCACCGTCTTCCCGGCGCCCACTGTCGTCGGCACCCAGCGGTTCATCCGGCAAAAGTGCTTCCTCGCGCTCAGGTGTCTCGGTTTCGTAGGTGGACCCAGCATCGGGCTGAGAGTCCGACGTCTGGAACATGGCATCGCCCCGGGATTGACCACCACCGGTGGTCTCATCCTCCTGATCCATATTCGCCCCGGTAATGCCGCTGGTGGTACCCGCCGTGCCGGTATCTATATTCGGCTTCTCGGGCATGGCGTTGGGAAGTACGCCGCTTTCATTCTGAGGCGCTGCTGGTTCGGAGGCCTGAAGCGTGATGGTGGCGCCAGTGCTTAGCAAGGCAACAAGGAGGGGGAGCGTGCGTCGTATCATGCTGGAACTCCTCGAATGAGCTAAGTCGAATGGGTCAAGGCCTCTGCCGCTGAGCGATCCACACTGGCTACTATTTAAGGGCAGCGATGCCGTATCTACCTTCTGTATAGACAGTCGCGCCGCTTGGCGCAAGAATATGGGTTAAGAGGTGTTCATCCCGTCATCGTTATTCTACTTCTTACTCCCACTGGTACTTTTTCTCTTTGTATAGCTCTTTTTTGGCTTGCTCGTACGCTTGGCTGGGCTGCGGACTCCATGGACCGGGTGGGTGCCAGATTTTGTGCACGGGATTAGCGGGTGTTTTCTCTATGACGGGGCCAAGAAATTCCAACACCGCTACGACAACCTCCGAAAACGCCTCCGGCACATGGTCTTGGCCAAGGCGCTTATGGAACGCCTGCCATTGTGGCTGCTTGCTGTCCACGAAAGCGGTAGAAAAAGGGTTAGTTTCAGGGAGTGCCGTATGTCGGTTAGCAAAGGTTCTTGTTATAGCGCCATCCAGGTTCGAAAGCGTGAAAGAGTGCTGCCGCGAAAGTATCCAAATATCGTAAAAGTCTTTCATGCGGCTGTTCAATTCACCCAGATGGACCATCGCCTGAAACTTCTCAGCAATGGATGATTCCGGTGTATAACAAAGAATTCTGTCGGTAGGGAAGCCTAGTAGGCCGGGAAATGTCTGCCAGGAAGGCAGCGGAAAAATAATGTCGCCAAAACCAATATCCAATTGCATGGGGATTTTGGCATTATCGAGAAATCCGGTAAACGTCACCCTAATCCCTTGATAGTCGGCGTCTTCGGTAATGGTTTCGGCTTTTAGCGTATTTAAGTCAAACGATAATCCATCATCCATTACGCCCGTAGCCAACACATCGCTCACTTGGGCCAGAATGGCATCTGGGCGATTGCTTGTTTGACCCAGCATATCGATATCACGCGTCGGCCGAATGTCCGGCCCCTGCATAACCCAAAGCAGTAGGGCACCCTTTAGCGTAAAACTGCGGTTATGAGTCGATTGGCTAAGCCGGTAAAGAAACCGCTCCATAGCGAAGTACTGTAGTAACTCTTGGAAGGGGCGTTTTTCTTCTCGGGATTTATTCAGCAACTTCTGGCGCACAGACGCGGCGATGTTTTTGGCCACCGTAGTCTCCTGTCATCTTGTTGGTTCGTTGACTGAGTGATTCCGCTCAAAGCTTGGCCTCTACATAGGGCGCCATCACCTTCGCAACTCGGCAGATGCTGGCGTATTCCATCAGTTTCCCAGGCCGGAATGTTTTACGGTTGCGGTAGAGCTCAAGCGCCTCCAGCACCACATCCATGCCGATACGGTTACGGAACTTGAAGCAGTCCGCCAGGGTTTTCTCCGGGTTGTAGACCTGTAGCGTGATGTCATCTACTTCTACCTGCTCGATGCCTGTGCTGAAGGCCTGCCCTGAGAACCGATAACCGGCCACCGGCGGATAATCCAGAACCGGCAGACGGGCATCCCGTTTCACCGCTAGATGCACTTGGTGAGGAATCTGGGTGGTAATGCCGTGCCAGTCTAGCGCCGAAATCAAGCAGAGCACGGCATGGGGAAAACGGGTGGCGGTGGCCACCAAATCTGGATTATCAATCGGGGGAAGGTCCGCCAGTCGATAGAGGCCACGGCTGACCGGCTCAATCAGCCCTTCATCACGAAGGCGATAGAACTGGTACCGGCTGATACCCAGTGTCAGGGCCTCACTCAGGCGAAGCTTACCGCCTTGCTGGCGGAACAGGGTTTGAAGTTGAGTCCGAAAAGATCGGGTGGAGCAGGATTCAGACAAAGTGTCACCACTTGTTTATATGTGGTGATACTTTGTCTGATCGCGCTTGAAGATTCAAGCGGCAGCTTCGTCGGGGGTGTTGGACTGGTCGAGCGCAAGCAGTTTCTTACAATGCGTAGCATCCATGGCGTACGTGAACTTTCTGTTCAGGCGATAATGAAATCGGGGCCTAGCTCTAATAAAAAAAGGCATGACAGGCTTTAGTGTAACAAGGTGTCTTATAGGTGTTGGGGGCCGTGTTTCATTAACTTGCTGGCGTCGCCAAAGTTGAACCCCCAGTCAGCGTTGCTTGGCAGGTTTGCGTTTCATATAGCTGGCGCGTTTGGTTTTAGTGCTTTTCCTTGGCTTTGCCGGGCTACCCGCTGCACCTTGGGCTGTTTGCAAACTCTGCCTGAGTTTGTTCGCGTCACTTTGTTCGAGCAGGGCGCGAAGGTCTTCCAGCAGCGCATGCTGAAAAGCGCCTGCATCATCCTGCTGTTCTGAAATGGCGCGCAAGCGCTGCTCCCAAAGGGCGGTGCGTTCCGGCGTGCTGACGGCGCTGGGTAGGGCGGTGATTAACGCGTTCCCCAGTTTGGTGGCACGTAGGGCTTTTTGTTGGCGCACCAGGTAGCCGCGTTGCACCAGGGTTTCGATGATACCGGCGCGGGTGGCTTCGGTACCCAGGCCATCGGTGTCCCGTAAGGTCTTGCGAACGTTCGGGTCATCCACGTAGCGGCCGATGTTCATCATCGCCTTGATTAGGCTGGCATCGGTAAACGGCTCGGGTGGGCGGGTTTCCTTTTCCTCTACGCCTGCACCCAGCGCTTTGCAGTGCTCATTTTGGGTAAGCGATGGCAGCGGCGGCGCTTCTTCTTTCGTGGTGAAAAGCGGTTTCCAGCCAGGGTCGAGAATGCTTTGGCCGCGGGCACGGAACGCCTCGTTTAACAGAGTGAACTCGGCTTTCACTTCAAAGGTGCGCAAAGGGCGATAGAACTGGGCCATGACGTTGCGCACCACCAACCGAAACACGTGGCCTTCAGTGGCCGAGAGCTGGCTGAAATCAGCAGGCTTTCCGGTGGGTGCCAAGGCGTGGTGGGCACCCACCTGCTTGTCGTTCCACGCCTTTGAGCGCAGCGAGAAATCGGCACCATTCAGCCATTGCCTGAGCGTGTCATCATTTTGGCAGGCGCCGGTTAAGCTGCGCTGGGCAAGGGCCAAGTGCTCTTCGGGAAGATAGCGACAGTCGGAACGCGGGTAGGTGATCAGCTTGTGCTGCTCGTAAAGGCGCTGGCAAATATCCAGCACCATTTGTGCGGAAAGCCCAAAGCGTCGGGCGGCATCTACCTGAAGTGCGGAAAGCGAGTAGGGCAGCGGCGGCGCCTGACGTTTTTCCTGCTGGTCGAGCTTGGTGAGCTGGCCGGTTGCACCCGGCAATTGGGCGGCCAGCGCATCGGCCGGCGTGCGATCAATCAAGCGGCCTTGATCATCCAGCGGCTGGTGTTCCTTGGGCGCCCACCAGGCGCGTAGCTGGCCTTTTTCAACCTGTAAGTCCACCCAGAGCGGATAGAACGGGTGCGGCCTGAAATCTCGAATGGCGTTATCGCGGCGCACAATCAGCCCGAGTACCGGTGTTTGCACGCGGCCCACGGAAAGTACACCATCGTGGCCCGCCTGGCGGCCGGTGAGCGTCCAGGCACGGGTCAAGTTGATGCCATACAGCCAGTCAGCGCGTGAACGCGCTTGCGCTGCCTGAAAAAGCGGCTGGAATTCTTGATTGGAGCGCAGTTTGGCGAGGGCGCGACTGACCGCTGGGCGGTTCAAATCGCTGATCAACAGGCGTTGAACCGGGCCACGGTACTTCAGGTGCTCAATCACTTCCTGCACCAGTAGCTGGCCTTCGCGGTCCGGATCGCCAGCATGAACAACATCAGTGGCCTGCTTGATTAACTTGCGAATCACCGCTAGCTGCCCACGCGCTTTATAACGCGGTGCCAACTTCCAGGTGCCGGGCACGATGGGCAAGCGGTCCAGCCGCCACTGTTTATCGGCGGGGTCGTAGGCCTCAGGTGGGGACTGCTCAAGCAGGTGGCCCAAACACCAGGTCACGGTGGTATCACCGCACACAATAGCGCCTTCCTGGCGTTTGGGGCTTCCCGGCAGCGCTTCAGCAATGGCCCGGGCAAGGCTGGGTTTTTCGGCAATAATCAAGCGCATGCGAAGCGTGGCCTTAACGTCTGTTCGAAATGCGCCTATGGTAACAGTAGCGGTGACTTATAGGGCAGGGCAGTGGGGATTGATATGCGAGAACGCGGTAGAACACGCAGGTTGATGGGCTTGGGTGCACGCACGGGCGGTGCGCTTCTCAAAACGCGCTTGGGCGGCCAGGCGGATTGGCGTGCGTTAGGTGAGGCGCTGTTCGAAGGGCTTTCCGAGCTTAAAGGCCCGGCAATGAAGCTTGCTCAAATGATGTCGCAGTGGGATGACCTGTTGCCGCCCGATTTAGCCGATGAGCTGGCGCGCTTGCAGCGCCAGGCAGAGCCAATGCCTTGGCCGCGTATCCATGAAGCCTTGGTGCTTCAGTACGGCGATATCCATGAGTATTTTACCGAGATTGAGGAGCGGCCTTTTGCCAGCGCTTCCATGGGTCAGGTGCACAAGGCGGTCACCCTTGAGGGCGAAACGGTGGTGCTGAAAGTGCAGTACCCCGGTTTGGCGGACGTGCTGGAAAGTGATTTAAAACAGGTGCGCCGCATTATCGGGTTGGGGCGTTGGTTCAAGGTGCCTCAGGCGCGCCTGGATGCGCTGTTTGAAGAGCTGGCGGCGGGGCTTCGCGATGAGCTGGATTATCAGGCGGAAGCAAATGCCTTGGCGCGGTACCGAGAGCGTTATCAGAGCGATTCGCGAATCATCATCCCCAAGCCGCTGTTTGAGCTTTCGGGCCAGCATGTTCTGGCCATGTCTTACGTGCCCGGTACGCCGCTGCGTGAACTGGAAGGCGCCGATGATACAGTGCGCCAGGGGGTGGCCACTACGCTTGCCGACTGGATTACCCAGGAGCTGTTCACCCACGGCGAGCTGCATGCTGACCCCCATGCAGGCAATTTCGCGGCAGATGAGCACGGTCGGCTGATTATTTACGATTTTGGTGCTGTGATTGCGGTGCCCGAAGCGCGAATTGAGGCGATGATGCAATTGCTCAGCGCCACGCTTGATCACGACCCCATGGCCATGGATGACGCACTCGTCAATTTGGGTGGCCGTCAAGGTCAAGGCGCACCGCTGGCGCTCTACCGCGAGGCTGCTGAAAGTATTTCTCCACTGTTTGAACCGGGGGAGCAGGATTTCAGCGATGTGCGCGTGCACCGCCGCCTGCGTGAGCTGTCGCCCAAAGTGTGGGCGGCGATGGACCGCTTGCAGCCTCCCGCGGATACGCTGCTTCTCTCGCGAGCATTGAATGGCCACTACTGGAATCTGGTGCGTTTAAAAGCGCGGCTGGATATGCACGCACGGACTGCGCCGCTGCTTGAGCGCCCAGGCCACCTATAAGCAGTTCACCGCTGCGGCCATGCCCACCTTCATGGTAAGCTATTGCGCTTTTAAACACAGTGGAGACGGCAATGCTAGCGGTATGGGTCGATCAGCTGCTGGGATTTGCCTCCGGGGCACTCTCGGCAATCAGGCAGCAAGAACACTATCCCGACTTTATGACCTGGGTGCGCGATGAAGGCGCCAAGTCATTTAACGGTGATGTCGCCACCGCCCAGGCGCTGGCCCCTATCTTATGGTCACAAACGCCGTTGGCCAGGCTGGATTTTGCCAGTGAACCGCTGGCGACGCCCGGGCGTAACGAGGCTTGCTGGTGCGACTCTGGGCGCAAGTATAAGCAGTGCTGTTATCGCGTTGATTTCCCCACCGACATTCCAGAGCAGATGATGTGGATGTTGTCGCTGCGTGAATGGAAGGGTGCCACGCTTAAGTCTGCGTTGGAGAGCCGCCAAGCGCCGCCCCAGGCGCTGCTGGAAGCGGGGCTTATTGCCGCCGAAAGCGGCCAAACGGGCCGGGCGATGCAGATTCTGGAGTCACTGTTTGATGGCAGTGACTGGTCGAGGCTGCCAGAGCAAGCCGAGCCCGCCTTTGAAATCCTGCTGGATATCTATCAGGAGCGTGGCTTTACCCGCAAACGGGCAGACCTTCTGGATGAAGTGATGGAGCGTGGGCCGCTGTTTTTACGCGGTGTTGCCCTTGAACGGCTCTGCTTAATGCATTTGGATAATGATGATTTGGACAGCGCCCGAGCAGCCTTTGTCAAAGCTCAGCAGGCCCTGCCTGATTCGCCCACGCTTGCGTATATTGAGGCGATGTTGCTGCTTCATGAAGGCCATGAAGAAGAAGCCAAAGCGCGGGCTAATTTCTGGTATCGGCGCTTGGTGCGCCAGGGGGATCTTGACGAAGAGCAGCTGGATTTTCTGGCGGCACTTGCTGATAACCCCGGGGCGACGCTTGCGGATCAGCTGTTAAGCGCGGAAGAGGATCTGGCCACGCCGCTGGTATCCCTGCAAACACTGCTTGCTGTCCTTCCGACAGCGCCCAAACTTGATATTAGCAGCGACCCGGAAAGCGGCCATTTGCAGTATGTGACCACCGCCCGTGAAGCGACCCTGTTCGCCGCTTGGCATGAGCAGTTCCAGGTAATGGTCGATGAAGAGGTGGCCCTGGGCTTTCGCGATGACCCGTGGGGCAATGCAGAGGAGTGGATGTCAGCGCTCTGCGCGCACCCTGAGTGGCTGGATGCGCCTCAGGTCGTTCAGGATGTCACTCTCGCGCTTACCAGCCGTTTTGGAAGCCTTCCGTGGATGGCGCCAAGCCTGCTGGAGCCGCTGGCGGTGCGTCTTTCACGCTGGCTGGAACAAGCCCGAGCCGCAGGTAACGGCAGCCTGTGCTGGGATGATGCTGATAATGCCATGCTGCTGCGCACAGGGTTGGCGCTAGTGGTCGGCATGGAGCGTGGCGCACGCCAGCATTCGCGGGAGCTGGCTGAAGAGTTGTTAGCCATCGACCAGGAGGATAGCCTGGGCCTTAAAGAGTTGGTGCTTGACCAGCTACTGCGCGATGACCGTAACCAGGAAGCGTTGGCACTCACTGAGGAGTCGGAAGACGATGATGGCTCACTGGTGCTGGGGTTACTAATGGGGCGCACGTTGGCGCTTTACCGCTTAAACGAGCATGAGGCAGCCGAACGGGCGCTTGGCGACGTCACCGCGCATAATCGTCATGCGCTTGAGATGATCTGTGCGGAAAAACCGCGCCCAGCGACCCCCTATGCCGATGGCCAGGTGGAGCCAGGTTCACGTGCTGAGGCGTGGCAGTACCGTACGCTGATGCGTGATCAGTGGCGTGCCACGCCAGGTGCGCTTGAGTGGTTGGATAGCCACCGCTAACCCTCTTCTTATGTACGAAAGCTTACTCTTCCCACAGCCGCTCAACGCGGCTGTGGGGTGGGCACCAGCTGCTTGTCGCGGCTAATCCAGATAGCCAGCAGAATGGCGGGTAACCCCAGCAACGTAGCAACGATAAAGAACGTGACATACCCTTGGGCGCTAACCACTAGCCCGCCAAAGCCGCTTAAAAACTTCCCCGGTAGCGTCATCAATGATGAAAACAACGCGTACTGCGTTGCCGTATATGCACGCGACGTGAGCGTGGAGAGAAACGCAATAAACACGGCGCTTGCCAATCCATTGGCCAGGTTATCGCCGATGATGGTGACCACCAGCATGGGGACCTGATTGCCGATCAATGCAAGTACCGAGAACAGCAAATTGGTGAAGGTGGCGGCAACGGCCCCCAGTATCAGCACCGGCCCAATACCGTAACGTGCGACCAGTAACCCGCCCAGAAGACCGCCGCCAATACTCATGGCAATACCGAAGATATTGGTCACATTGGCAATCGTTGCCAGTGAAAAGCCAAGGTCGATATAGAGCGGGTTAGCCATCGACGCCATGGCAAGATCGCTTATTCTAAACACTGCAATGAACACTAGAATGCCCAGCGCTTTTACCCCATAACGACGAAAGAAATCGGTAAAGGGGCATACGATGGCGCCGATAAACCAAGCGCCCATGCGGCGTAGCACTTTAGGTTGGCCACGGCTAGCGCGAATAAACGCACGTACTTTGGGTTCATGAATTAACTGCACCGAGAGCGACGCCCGCTTGGGCTCGGGGCGAATCAGCACGGTGAGTACACCCACGCCGACGAGCGCCGCCATGGTTAAATAGGCCACGTCCCAGGAAATGGCTGACGCTACATAGAGCGCCCCGGCGCCTGCGGCCAGCAGGCCACCCCGGTAGCCGATAATGTAGGTAGATGCCATGGCGGCCTGGACGTCGTCATCGGCGGACTCAATGCGGTAGGCATCAATCGCAATATCCTGGGTAGCTGAGCCAAACGCTACCAGCAGCGCAAACGCGGCTACCACGCCAAGATTACCTTGGGGATTAACGCCTGCAAGACCCACGAGCCCCGCTGCAATCATTGCTTGGGCCAGCAGCATCCAGCCTCGTCGCTGCCCGAATATGCGCGTGAGGACCGGCAGGGCGAGCCTGTCTACCACGGGCGCCCAGAAAAACTTGATCGAGTAGAGCATTCCTATCCACGCGAAAAAGCCGATGGCGGCGACGTCAATCCCGTCGCTACGTAGCCAGGCCGACAGCGTAGAAAAAACCAGTAAGAACGGTAAACCCGCGGAAAACCCCAGAAACAGCATGGTAATAACAGGTGCCCGAAAGTAAATCGCCAGCGCGGCTAGCCAGCTACGCCGGGGTAAAGGGGTGGGCATATCGTTCAACTCCAGAAAAGACGTTGGCCTGAGCCAAGTGATAAACTGCATCAATGTTTATGACAATGTTGATAGCTTACCGGAGAGGAGTTTTCCATGTCGATCACGGCACATCAGGTCGTTACGTTGCACTATGTGCTTAGCGATGTTTTAAGCGATAACAGTGAGCAGGTATTGGATGATTCACGCGCCCGCAATAAGCCCCTTGAGTATTTGCATGGTCACGACAATATCGTGCCTGGGCTTGAGCGCGCACTAGCTGGCCTAAAGGCCGGTGATGAAGTAACGGTGACGCTTTTACCTGAAGAGGCCTATGGCCTTCGCAATGAAGGCCTGGTACAAGAAGTCGGCCGTGGCTCGTTTGGTAACGCTGACTTAACGCCGGGCAGTCGCTTTCAAACCGAAGGTGAGGCCGGGCCGCAAATTGTAACGGTAGTGAGCGTGGCAGGAGACCGAGTTACCGTAGATACCAATCATCCGTTGGCAGGGCGTACGCTGAGCTACCAGGTAAACATTCTGGAGCAGCGTGAAGCAACGCGGGCGGAACTGGCAAAAGGGCATCCGCTTCCACCGGGAACCGAGCATGCCAAGGTAGAGGATCGTAAAGTGCTTTAAGTTGAGCTGCGTTAAGCGCGTCTCAGCGTGGGTGTTTAAAGGCTGTATTAAAATGACTTAAAAAGGTTCGTGGCACCTTCTTAAAATTTGACCCAAGTCAGAGACTGATAGACTGCGGCTCGATAAGATGATGACCAGTTAGCGCACAGAAGCCGCTTTAGGCTGGGGAGTCCCAAGCGGTGTGTCAGTGACCAAAATGCGAGTATTGTCACTCATTTTCTTGGTTAGTAGGCGCGTGGCGACGCCCGTTATTGATGCAGCATGCCACGCAAGCAAACGCCTGCTAAGCCTTGCGTCAGGGGAGGGGGTTTACTTTAAGAAGTAAGCTTCCTTTTTACCGGCCCACTGGGCCGGTTTTTTTTGTCTGCGATATAGCGATGAGTACGTACAAGCGTTGTTAAGCCTGTGCGCTTGTTAAGTCGCGAGGATCACCGCCGTGTTGAAACACGGCGGCGGGACGAGATGCTGCTTTACTGAGCCGTGGGGTGTGCGCTGGCTTTTTCGAGCAGGAAATCGACAATGTCATCTGCTGGAATCATGGTCGCTTCACTGTCACGGCGGCCCTTGTATTCAAGCTCGCCGTTATCCAGGCTACGGTCGCCAATTACCAAACGATGAGGAACGCCCATGAGTTCCAAATCAGCAAACTTAACGCCTGGGCGTGTATCGCGGTCATCAAGCAGTACATCCAGGCCTGCAGCTGTTAACGCTTGGTAAAGACGCTCTGATTCTTCGCGAACGCGCTGGGATTTATGCGCATTCATGGGCACCAGCGCGACCTGGAAAGGTGCAATCGCGTTAGGCCAAATAATACCGGACTCGTCGTGGTTTTGTTCAATCGCTGCCGCCACTACACGAGTAATGCCAATGCCGTAACAGCCCATCCACGGATGGCTGGTTTTGCCGTTGTCGCCCAGCACGCTCGCATTCATGGCTTCAGAGTATTTTTGACCCAGCTGGAACACGTGGCCGACTTCAATACCGCGCTTGATCGACAGCGTGCCTTCACCATCCGGTGACGGGTCGCCTTCAACCACTTTACGTAAATCGGCGACCTGGGGCAGGGCAACGTCGCGCTCCCAGTTAATGCCAAAGTAGTGCTTGCCATCAATGTTCGCGCCCGCGCCAAAGTCACTCATCAAGGCAACGCTGCGGTCAATGATGACCGGCATTTTAAGGCCGATAGGACCTAGTGAGCCAGGCCCCGCGCCTACAGCAGCACGAATTTCCTCTTCGTTTGCCATGGTGAGCGGCGTCGCTACCTGGGGAAGGTTTTCTGCCTTGACTTCATTAAGCTCGTGGTCGCCGCGCACCAACAGCGTAATCAATCCGCCTTCAGCAGCATGAACCATCAATGTTTTTACGGTTTTTTCGATAGGCAGCTTAAACTGCTCAACCAGTGCTGCGATGGTTTTGGCGTTGGGCGTCTCTACAACGCGCATTTCTTCACTGGGCGCTGCGCGCTGTACATCGCTACCTAACGGTGCCGGTAAGGCTTCGGCTTTTTCCATGTTGGCGGCGTAGTCAGACGCATTCGAGAACACGATATCGTCTTCGCCGGAGCTTGCCAGTACATGGAATTCGTGAGAACCGGTGCCGCCGATAGAGCCGTTATCCGCAATCACCGGGCGGAAGTCCAGCCCCAAACGGGTAAAAATTCGCGTGTAGGCGTCGTACATGGTCTGGTACGTCTCTTGCAGCGACGCTTCATCCAAATGGAAAGAGTAGGCATCTTTCATGATGAACTCGCGCGAGCGCATCACTCCAAAGCGTGGGCGGATCTCATCACGGAATTTGGTTTGGATCTGGTAGAAGTTAATCGGCAGCTGCTTATAGCTTGCTATCTCTTTGCGCACCAGGTCCGTAATGACTTCCTCATGGGTCGGGCCTACGCAGTAGTCACGATCATGGCGGTCTTTTACGCGTAGTAATTCAGGGCCGTACTGCTCCCAGCGACCAGACTCCTGCCATAGTTCTGCCGGCTGAACGGCGGGCATCAGTACTTCTTGGCCACCGGCACGGTTCATTTCTTCGCGAACAATCGCTTCTACTTTACGCAGTGTACGCAGACCCAGTGGGAGCCAGGTGTACAGGCCAGAGGTCAGGCGGCGAATCATCCCGGCACGCAACATCAACTGATGGCTAATGACTTCGGCGTCGGCCGGGGTTTCTTTTAACGTAGCGATTAATAATTGGCTGGCGCGCATGGGAGATAGCATTCCTTGATAGTATAAAAGCCGCTGGTTTAGCGTTGAATGAGGCTATTGTACGGCTTAGCGGTTAGCGCGGCAAAATACTGCCATCAGCATGCCCGTCATCCAAGGGGCTGTTTATGTTAATATGAACGCGTTTTCACATGTGCTCGCGGGCAGTTTTTCTGTAAAGCTATCTTTTAAAGCTACCTTTTTGCCTGCGCGCTGTTTTAAATTTTTGAGAGAACCTTGATGAAGCAAACTGTACGTCGTTGGTTATCGGGAGCCGTTGTGGGCGCCTCCATTATTGCATTGACTGGTTGCGGCACCCTGTTTCATCCAGAGCGGAAAGGCCAATTAAGCGGCCAAATTGACCCGGTAGTGGCCATTGCCAACGGTGTGGGGCTTCTGTTTTTCATTGTCCCCGGTGTTATTGCCTACGCGGTCGACTTTTCAAATGGCACGATCTACCTGCCCAGTAATAACAGCGCTTCTGTCGATGTTCTACACCTTGATCGTGACTTAAACCTGGCGTCACTTGAAAAGTTGTTGTCCGACAAGGCGGGCCAGCCGGTTAGCCTGGAAAGCGAGCTGGTAATGATTGAAGAAATGAGCAACCTTGAAGAAGCGCTGGCAATGGTGCGGATGTCGGGTGTGATGGATGAAGAGCGCCTGGCGACGATGTAACGTTTAAAGCCCTACATCAACAAACCTTCATTGAAAAAAACGAGATCCCAAGGCTGTACTGTAAGCCTGCCTGGGGATCTCGTTTTTTATTGGTTGTTGGTTATTAATGATTAGTTATTGGTTGGGCGCCGTCAGCTTTAAGGTGATTAAACCCGCGATTAACCCCCAAAATGGCCCAGCAATACCCAGTAGCGTAATGCCTGAACCGGTCAACAAGAAAGTGACGATGGCGGCATCACGATGTCGGCTATCGGCAAAGGCACTGGCTAGCCCGCCTGCCAGTGTGCCAAGCAGCGCGGTACCCGCCAGGGCAATCACCAGTGCGCTGGGTAGGGCGTTAAACACGCCGGTCACCGTCGCGCCAAAAATCCCCATAATGGTATAAAAAATGCCAGCGGCCATGCCAGCCGTGTAGCGGCGCCGTGGATCAGCGTGGGCATCAGGGCCTATGCAGACAGCGGCACTGATCGCCGCCATATTGAGCGCAAAGCCACCAAATGGCGCGAGCAGCAGGCTTGCGCCGCCTGTCCAACTGATAAGCGGTGAGCTGTCAGGTTGATAGCCTGCTGCGCGTAAAACCGCCACGCCCGGTAGATTTTGGGTCGCCATGGTAATGATAAAAAGTGGAATACCCACGCCAATCAGGGTCGTTAAGGAGAATGCAGGCGCAGTAAAAACGGGCATGGCCGGAGTCAATGGAATATCGTTTAAATTGATTTGCCCCTGCGCAAATGCAAGCCCCAGCCCGGTGACGAGTACGCCGGGTACCGCAAGGGTGGGCCATAAGCGACGGCCTGCTATCCAGGCGGCCAGCATAACGAGTGGGATTAGCCACTGTGTCTCGATAACGTTAAACAGCCCCAGCCCAAAGCGCAGCAGAATGCCGGCCAACATGGCGGCCGCTATCGCGCCTGGTATATAGCGCATTAAGCGATCAAACAGCCCTGTTACGCCGCATAGCGTAATAAGCAGCGCTGAGAATAGAAAAGCGCCAATGGCTTCATCAAGTGGAATACCCGGCAAGCTAGTGGCCAGAAAGGCGGCGCCTGGCGTCGACCAGGCGGTTAGCATTGGCATACGGTAACGCAGCGAAAGCCCGAAGGAGGTAACACCCATGCCAATTCCCAGCGCCCAGAGCCAGGAACTGATTTGCGCTGCGGATGCGCCGCTAGCCTCTGCGGCTTGAAAAATAATCGCTGCTGAACTGGTATAGCCAATGACGACGGCAACAAACCCAGCCGTCACCGTTGATAGGCTAACATCCCGCCAGGCCGAGTAGTGTGGCCGTGGCGAGGTGGTATGCCCTTGGCTGGATGGCGCCTCCATGGTGTCTCCTCACTAACGTTGGTAATATAGTGTGCGCTATAACGCACGGTTGAATAGGCTACCACTGTGCGTCATAACGCACAATGCTGCTGGAGTGGTCATATGGCGGTTGGGATGGCCTTATGAAGTGTTAAGAAGCGTATAAAGGAGAAGGGTATGGCGAGTGAAGCGCATTCTATCGCTAAGCATATAGCCAGCACGGTTAAGCAGTTACGCACTCAACATGGCTGGAGCCTGGACCGTACGGCGGGTGAAACGGGCGTAAGCAAGGCCATGCTAGGGCAAATTGAGCGCGGTGAGTCGAGCCCGACCGTATCAACGTTGTGGAAAATCGCCAGTGGCTTTCGAGTGTCATTTTCTACCCTATTCGACAGCCAAAAACCGGTTCAGGGCGAGCTGCGCCGGGATAGCAGAGAGTCGGTATGGGGAGATGACAGTGCAGGCATGCAGGCACGGCTGATTTTCCCTTATGATCCATTGTTGGGCTTTGAAATGTTCATGATTGAGCTGGCGCCCGGCGCGATCAGCGAGTCAGCGCCGCATGCCGAGGGCGTGGTAGAACATATTGTGGTGGTTGAAGGGGAGATGGAGCTGCGCATTGATGACCGTTGGCAAACGCTAAAGGTAGGCGAGGGGCTGCGCTTTTTTGCTGACCGCCCCCACGCAATGCGCAATGCCACGGCCACGCGCTTACGCTTTCATGATGTGATTCACTATTTGCCGGGGGCGGCCTCTTCTGCTTGAGTGCGCAGCCAGCTGATTTCTTCAGGCCAGATGTCAGGCTCTACGGTTTCTAAAATCATGGGGATTCCATCAATGCGGGCATCCTGCATGATGGTGGTAAAGGCAGGCAGGCCAATATTGCCTTTTCCTAAACTGTGGTGGCGATCAACCCGGCTGGCAAACGCACTTTTGGCATCGTTTAAATGCATGCCGCGCAGATACTCAAAGCCTACGATGCTGCCAAGCTCATTTAAGGTTGCCTGTGTCGCTTCGGCGGTTCGTAAGTCATACCCCGCCGCAAACGCATGGCAGGTATCGATACATACGCCAACGCGTGACTTGTCATCGACATGGCGAATGATTTCCGCCAAGTGCTCGAAGTGCCAGCCAAGGTTAGTGCCTTGCCCTGCGGTATTCTCGATAACGGCCGTTACGCCCTGGGTATGCACCAGCGCTTCGTTAACCGATTCCGCAATACGTTTTAAGCAATCCGCCTCGCTAATTTTGTTTAGATGGCTGCCAGGGTGAAAGTTAAGTAGCGTCAGGCCTAGTTGTTCGCAGCGCTGCATTTCATCCAAAAAAGCCGCACGGGATTTCTCAAGCCCCTCGGCTTCCGGGTGCCCCAGGTTAATCAGGTAGCTATCGTGGGGAAGAACTTGCTCTGGGCCAAAGCCATGCTGGCGACAAGCGGCTTTAAAAGCCTCAATTGCCTTATCGGTTAACGGCTTGCCGTTCCACTGGCGCTGGTTTTTAGTGAATAGCGCAAAGGCATTAGCGCCTATTTCCACCGCACGTTGCACGGCCTGGTCGGCTCCGCCCGCTGCGCTAACGTGTGCACCTATGTATTTCATGAACCCCCCTTGTATTCCATGACATCCCCCTGATGACTCTATTTTGAACGCTGGTTATCCAAAAAACGTTTAAAAATAGCAGGTTCGTCGGTAATCACGCTAGCAATGCCCCATTCCCAACGGTTATTAAAAGCGCTTGGATCATTCGCGGTGTAACACAACAGTTGATAGCCCGCTTGGTGCATGGCATCGGCCTGGTCGCGCTTTAAGCGTGGCCAGTGGGGGTGAATGCTGAACGCATCAACCGCCTCGCAGAGGGCGCGCCACTCCCTGGGCGTGTTACCAAACAAGACTCCCAGCGCTAGCTCTTCTTTTGGCGCCAACGTGCGGCAATGTTTAAGTGCATCTACATCAAACGAAGACACAATCATGCGTTCTGGCGATAGGGCATCGCGCATTTCTGGTAGTACGCGATTGACCAATTCGATTGGGTCGCGGCCTTTATTGACTTTTATTTCCATATTGACGCCCATCTCCAGCTCATTGAGCAGCGCCAGCATGGCCTCCAGACTGGCCATTTTTTCACCCGCAAAGGCATCGCCAAACCAACTGCCGACATCCAGAACGTTGGCCTGTGGCCAAGTGAGCGTGTTGAGGTTCCCCCGCCCATCAGAGCAACGGTCCACTTCTGCGTCATGCCAAATCACGGGGGTGCCGTCGCCCAGTAATTGAACATCCAGCTCAACCCAGCGGGCACCTGCTTCATACGCGGCTCGTACGGCGGCTAGCGTGTTTTCAGGGGCGGCGGCGGAATAGCCGCGGTGAGCAATTAGGGTAGGGAGGGTAATAGCAGGGTGGGTCATCGCACATCCATAAGGCGTCACAGATTGAGTAAAATCAGTCTAGCATGCGCAAGTGACATCAGCGTGTCAGGTCAATCGCAGTGAATGCCGCTCGCTTAGAACTAACGGCTTGATTTCTGACGCCTAAAGCGTTTGGATAGCCGTTAGCTCGTTTACAAAATGTCTGTCTGTCAAAATAAAGTACAAGGAGTTTATATGTCTCAGCGTATCGAGTTTGCCCGTACCGGCGGTTCCGAGGTGCTTGAAGTAGCGACGGTTACCCCGGCAGCGCCCAAGTCAGGTGAAGTTCGGATCGCCAATAAAGCCGTTGGCCTCAACTTTATTGATATTTATTTTCGTACCGGCCTTTACCCAGCACCGTCGCTGCCTGCGGGCTTGGGTACTGAAGGCGCGGGTATTGTTGATGCGGTTGGCGAAGGGGTGACTCATCTCAGTGTTGGGGACCGCGTTGCCTATGCGCAAGGCCCGTTAGGCGCTTATGCGACGCACCATACGCTGCCGGCTGAAAAAGTCGTCAAACTGCCTGACTTCATCGATTTTGAAACCGCCGCGGCGAGCATGCTTAAAGGCTTAACCGTGCAGTATCTGTTACGCCAAACGCATGAACTCAAGGGTGGCGAGACCATCTTGTTCCATGCCGCGGCGGGTGGTGTAGGCTCGATTGCCTGCCAGTGGGCCAAGGCGTTAGGTGTGAAGTTGATTGGTACGGTTAGCTCTAAAGAGAAAGCCGACTTGGCGCTGGCAAATGGCGCATGGGCGACCATTAATTACACCGAAGAAGACGTTGTTGAACGCGTCCGCGAGCTTACTAACGGCGAAATGTGCGATGTGGTTTATGATTCGGTGGGCAAGGACACGTGGGAGATGTCGTTAAACTGCCTGAAGCCTCGCGCGTTAATGGTCAGCTTCGGTAATGCCTCCGGCCCGGTTGATGGCGTTAATATTGGAATTTTGAATCAGAAAGGGTCGCTGTTTGTTACCCGCCCCAGCCTGAACGGTTATGCCGACACGCGCGAGCGCCTGGAAATGATGTGCAAAGATTTCTTTAGCATGATCGAGAGTGGCAAAATCAAAATTGATGTTGCCAACCGCTATCCGCTGGCCGATGCGGGTAAAGCCCAGGATGCACTCCAGAACCGTAAAACAACCGGTTCAACCGTACTGCTGCCCTGATCGGTAGCGAGCAACAAAAGCCGCAAACGCGGCTTTTGTTGATTTTAGCTTTCAGACTAGCTCCTCTTTACTGCTTATTTGTACCTTTTTCAGATTACCGTTCTGGGAAGCGCAGCCAATGTGTCGTCCCTATGCGGCTTTATCAGCAGTTCCAGCCGGTCGGCTATTCTCTAACGTTTGCACACGCTATACGTCTGTATAGATACCGTCTAATGTGTGAAGGTTCTTCTCATTCTTTACATGGGTTGTGGTTTACAAAGGCAAGCCGGAAGGGGTAAGTAGGCCGGGTAGCGTTACAGGGGATGATTCGCATGGCGATGGAAGCAATCGGCTTAGCACCCAGCACACTGATATTTATCGTGCTGGGATTAACGTTGGTAGCGTTCGTATGGGGGCGTTTCCGCTATGATTTAGTGGCATTAACGGCGCTTTTTGCATCGGTGATGCTAGGGCTTGTTCCGGCTGATTCAGCGTTTGCCGGGTTTGGTCATCCCGCCGTCATTACGGTGGCTGCCGTGCTGGTGTTAAGCCGTGGTTTTGAGCGTTCTGGCGTAGTGGATATTATCTCCAACCAAGTGCTCAAGGTGGGTGACCGACTGATACACCAGCTTTTAGCGCTAGTAGGAACCGTGGTGGTGTTGTCCGGCATTATGAATAATGTGGGGGCGTTAGCGCTATTGCTACCCGTTGCCATGCGGCTTGCCCGCGAACATAACACGTCTCCTTCCCTGCTTTTAATGCCGCTCGCGTTTGGTTCGTTGCTGGGGGGCTTAACCACCCTGATTGGCACACCGCCCAATATTATTATCTCCAGCTACCGTGGCAGTGTAACCGGGGAAAATTTTGGCATGTTCAGCTTTTCCCCTGTCGGGGTTGCGGTAGCTGCTGTAGGCCTTGTGTTTATCGTGTTAATTGGCTGGCGCTTAACGCCTAAACGCAATGCGAAGTCATCAACTGAAGAGATGTTTGATACCGCCAATTATCTGGTAGAGCTTAACGTTACCAAGGACTCTAAAGCCAACGGCTTAACGCTGCCGCAGTTACGCGATGAGCTTGAGGAAACCATTCCTGTATTGGCCGTAGTGCGCGACGATAACCGTCGGGCGGGCTACTCCTTTCATGGGATCTTGCAAGAGGGCGATATTTTACTGCTTGAGGCGGGCCCGGATGATCTAAAGCTGCTTGAAGATAAAGTAGGGTTGAGTGCGGTTGCGGAGCCTGAGGAGAAGGATGAAGATGCCTCAAAAGAGGATGAGGGCGAAGCAGACAGCAGTGAGGGCCGGCAGCCGGTGGATACCGAAGGGCTGCAACTGATCGAAGCGGTCGTGCGTAATGATTCGATGATGAATAATCGCAGTGTCCGACAGCTGCGATTAAATCAACAGTTTGGTCTACATCTGGTGGCGGTTGCTCGTGACGGTAGTCGTTTGAAGCAGCGCTTGCGGGATATTCGTTTTCAAACCGGCGATGTACTACTGCTTCAGGGCAGCGAGAACGAAATTAGTGATAGCCTTTCTACCTTAGGCTGTTTGCCGTTGGCTAATCGGGAGCTGCAGTTAGGCCAGCCGCGTAAGTTGGTTATCTCAATCGGGATTTTTGCGCTGGCCATTGTCGCGATGCTGCTGGACCTTCTGCCCGCAGCGGTCGCAATGGGCTGTGCCGCGCTTATTTCGCTATTAATTGGGGTATTGCCACTGCGGGATGGCTACCAGGCCATTGATGGCCCTGTGATTGTACTGTTAGCCGCCATGATACCCGTAGGGGAGGCCTTGGAAACCAGCGGTGGAGCCACGATTGTAGCGAACATCTTGCTGGACTTTGGCGCGCAGTGGCCCATCTTTATTTCCTTAATCGGCCTTTTCTTGCTCACCATGCTACTTTCAAATGTGGTCAATAATGCTGCCGCCGCATTGTTAATGGCACCGATTTCCGCCAGTTTAGCCCAAGGCTTTAATGTCTCTCTTGATCCGTTTTTAATGGTGGTCGCGGTGAGTGCTTCATGCGCGTTTTTAACCCCCATCGGCCATCAGTCCAATACATTGGTGCTGGGGCCAGGCGGCTATCGGTTTGGTGATTATTGGAAGCTAGGTTTGCCGCTTTCGATCGTTGTGCTGGTGGTTGCCCTGCCGGTTATTTTGTGGGTATGGCCGCTGTAAGTAACGACAGCAAAAGATAGTGCTCGGTGGCTCCCTGTGGGCCACCGAGCTTTGTTGAGCTTCGTCGTGTGGATCAGGGCTATCAGATTTTGTTACCCTATTACGCTTGGCGATAAATAAAAGTGAACAGGCTAAGCCTATGAATCAACAATACCGTCAGGATGCGATTGTCGAGCTGGTTCGTCAGCACGGTTATATGAGCATTGAGCAACTGACTGATCATTTCGCAGTAACGCCTCAAACGATTCGGCGCGATCTCAATACGTTGGCGAATGAGGGCCGAGTGAGGCGGGTGCATGGTGGCGTGGGAATTGAGTCAAGCACCGTTAATACGGCCTACAGCACACGTAAAACACTCCATCTTGAAGAGAAAGAGCGTATTGCTCATTGTCTGGCGCAGCATATTCCTAATCACTCATCGCTGTTTATCAATATTGGTACCAGCAATGAAATCATTGCCCAGGCATTGCTGGAGCATCAAGGGTTGGAAGTGATCACCAACAACCTGAACGTTGCCGCTATTTTGCAGCATAAAGAAGACTTTAACGTCATCATTGCGGGTGGCCAAGTGCGCTCCCGGGATGGCGGCATCATCGGTGAAGCCACCATCGACTTTATTAATCAGTTTAAGGTCGACTACGGCATTATTGGTATCAGCGGTATTGATGAAGATGGCTCTTTGCTGGAGTTCGATTACCAGGAAGTACGTGTGGCCCAAGCGATCATTGCTAATTCGCGACGCGTGTATCTAGCCGCGGATTACTCCAAATTCCATCGCAACCCTGTGGTACGCCAAGGGAATCTTTCCCAGCTGGATGCGTTGTTCACTGACCGTAAGCCTCCCGAGTCTATCCAGCAGTTGCTAACCCAATATGATGTGGCGCTCTATATCGCCTAAACGGGCCAAGGCTGCTTTGTAGAGGTATTTTCGTACTTGAGCATCAATAAGGCTTAGCGTAGCCTTATTCATAATAAAGCGAAAATATTCACCTCAAAGCGAACATCTAATGTCCCGTTATCTACTTTCTATTGATCAAGGTACCACCAGCTCCCGTGCCATCTTGTTTAACCGACAAGGGGAAATTGCGGCCGTTGCCCAGCAAGAGTTTACCCAGCACTTTCCCCGTGATGGCTGGATTGAGCATGATCCTGAAGATATTTGGGAATCAGTAGTTGCGACCTGCAAAGAAGTGCTGGTGAAGGCCAGTGTTTCTGCGGGTCAAGTGGCGGGTGTGGGTATTACCAATCAGCGCGAAACCACGCTGCTGTGGGACCGCGCAACAGGTAAGCCACTTTATAACGCGATTGTATGGCAGGATCGGCGAACGTCTGATACCTGCCAAACGCTGCGTGAAGCTGGGCATACCGATAGCGTTCAAGCAAAAACCGGCCTGTTAATTGATCCCTACTTTTCGGCGACGAAACTGGCGTGGTTGCTTGAGAACGTGGAGGGGGCTCGTGAACGCGCTGAGCGTGGCGAGCTGGCATTTGGCACCGTAGATAGCTTTCTGATTTGGCGGCTGACAAACGGTAAGCAGCATGTCACCGATGCCACCAATGCCTCGCGCACGGCGCTCTTTAACATACACACCCAGCAATGGGATGAGGATTTGCTGGCGCTGTTCAACATACCCGCCAACCTGCTGCCCAGTGTGAAAGACTCCAGCGATGATTTTGGCATGATGGAGGCAGAGTGGTTAGGGGCTGAGCTACCGATTGCCGGTGTGGCGGGCGATCAGCAGGCAGCGCTAGTAGGGCAGGCATGCTTTACGCCAGGTATGGGTAAAAGCACCTACGGCACCGGCTGCTTTATGATTGTAAACACCGGTGACACGCCCGCGCTTTCGCGTAATCGCTTGTTGACCACCATCGGCTATCGGCTTAACGGTAAGCCTACCTATGCGCTGGAAGGCAGTATTTTTGTCGCAGGCGCAACCGTACAGTGGCTGCGGGATGGCTTGAACCTGTTTGCGGATGCGGCTGAAACCGAGGCGCTTGCCAAGGAGACCCGGCTGGGCCATAGCGTCTATTTGGTACCTGCCTTTACGGGGCTTGGGGCGCCGCACTGGGACCCTAAAGCGCGGGGAGCAATCTTTGGCCTGACACGGGACACCGGTATTGCAGAAATCGTTGCGGCAGGCTTGCAGGCAGTCTGTTATCAAACTCGCGATTTACAGCACTGCATGAACGACGATATGGACGCCACACCAAGCAAACTACGCGTGGATGGCGGCATGGTTAAGAACAGCTGGCTGATGCAGTTTTTGTCCGACATGCTGGATGTTGAGGTGGATCGTCCCACTATTTTAGAAACTACTGCACTGGGAGCAGCGTACCTGGCAGGCTTACGCTTAGGCTGGTATGACTCTTTGGAAGAAATTGAACAGCTCTGGGACTGTGAAAAGAGCTTTATGCCGACCATGGAGGATGCGTCTCGCGAGCAGCTGTACCAAGGCTGGCTGGATGCCGTGTCGCGCGTACGTTCCGGCGAATAAGGCCATCACGTAGCCATCGTAAGGTGGCTGCGTGCACTTCTTGATTCTCTTCTTGTTGTAAGCTTTTAACACGTTTAACCCTGGGCGGCGGCCAATGTAGTCAAGCTACAACGGGGCGTGCGTCCAATGATGCATTGTTGGCTGATCGTTCATGAACCATAGTCAGGGCATGGGATGGAGTGATGCCTCGTTACCCCGACACATCGCACTATACCTTGCCATATAACCTTTGTGCGTGCATACAGCAGGCGCTAAAGAGCGAAGATTTTATCTGTTTTTTTGACCGTTCGCAGTCACCGAACCAGGTGCTTATCCGACCTGGCATGAGTAGCAATGCCACCATACGTATAGGGCGGCTGGCTTTGCCAACGAAAGCCCTTTGTGAGACCGGCAACGGATGACCATACCATGAGGTACTGAATATGAACTGTATTGAACTAAGCCAACAAGCTAACCAGATTGCCAGTACATTTAGCAAGCAGGACCTGGCTAAACTGGTACTTGCGCTTAAAGATAGCCCGAGATCGCTTCAATGTGCCGTGGAAGTGATCGATACGCTCGATAGTCGGTCTGGCTGTACGCTGGATGAAGCCTGGGATGAAGTGTTGGCAGGCGACTCGCAGCTACAGGTTGCCAACGAGGAGTAAGGCGTTAAACGCTTAGAAGCCTTGGTGGTGGATGTACACAAAGCTCCCTTAAAAATTTTAAGGGAGCTTTTTTAGCACGATAATTGGGTTATGTCCGTTTGATTATGTCCGTTTGGTTATGTGCTTTTAGCAAGCACTAGGCGTCTGCCATTGCTTGTTGAATCGCCTCGCCAGAATTATTTTCGAAGTAGGCATTAAATCGTTCATCGGCCTGGTCACCGAAAAGCATCCGGCAAGCCTCTTTAAGCCCTTCAGAGTGGCGTAGCTGCTCATGACGCACCACAAGCGATATTTTGGCCCGGCGGCGCAGGAAATCTTCCAGTTCAGTGATCATTTCATAATCGCGGGCGTGTTCAAGCTCAACGCGAATATATTCGGTACCTTCAATAAGCAAGGCGGCCTGGTCATGGTCTGCTTCGATTTTCTCAAGCATCGCAAACGCTTTATCCGCGTAGCGGCGCCACAGGCGTTTTGTCAGTAGCTCTGAAGAGGTGCTGGGCGTCATCGCATCAAGGCCGATACGCTCGGCCTGAGCCATAAATTGCTGCTTAACAGAATCAGCAGGTTCGCCGTACCACTGGAACCTGGGGTTGGTTAACGTCACGCCTAGCTGGGTTACCGCATCCGCAATTTCATCACCGACGTTTAAACAGTCGGTGAGCTTGCCACCAAAGATACTGATATGTGCCGTATCGTCATGTGTATCAATAATGTGCTTGCGTGAAAGCTGCAGGAAGTCACGGTCACTGCCTTGGTTGGCCTCGACGGCCAAGGGGCGCACGCCACAGCGTGTTGAAATAATATCGTCAGGTGTCAGGGGCTTCTCAAGCGTTAAGCGCTTGTTAATGTTCTCCAGCACGAAGCTTACGTCTTCATCGGTCACCACCGCATTAGGGTGGTCCATGTGCGTATCGGTAGTGCCGATACAGGTACGGTTGCCCATGGGGATAACAAAGAAAAGCCGCCCATCATCAGCAAAAAACGCCAGTACACGCTTTGACTCTGTTAACTGCGGCACGATTAAGTGGATGCCCTTTGAGTAAAGGTGCTGGTGCGATGTCTGCTGGTTGGTCAGCTTGTTGTGATGATCTACCCACGGGCCAGCCGCGTTAATCAATACCTTGGCTCGTATCTCAAACGTGCTGCCATCCATGGTGTTGCGGGCTTTCGTTACCCAGACACCATCTTTGCGCTCAGCACCCAGCGACTCCACATAGTTGGCGGCTGTCGCACCGAAATCGAGCGCGTGGCGGATAAAATTAAACACAAACCGGGCATCATTGTCGTGCAGGTAGGCATCCGAATACTCAAAGCCGCCCACCGATGTATCGACATTAATGATCGACTCTTCTTGCTTGATATTTTTTGGCGAAAGCAGGCGGGGCGTTTTGGTAAAACCATTACCCATTAACCAGTAAAGCCAGGTGCCTGCCCAAAGATAGCGAGGGGAGTGGCGAAACCCTTTGGTAATCGTGGTGAGAAAACGTATTTCCTCAACCGTGGAAGGGTAACTCTTGATCAGATGATTGCGGCTTTTACAGAGTTTACGCACCAGGCCAAAGTCATTGCTTTCCATATACTTGATGCCCCCCCACACCAGGTTGGAGGAGTGCATGCTGGTGCTGCCTGCAAAGTCGCCACGATCAATCAAGGCGACTTTGGCACCTTTGCCTGCCAGTGCCGCCGCGCTGGCCGCGCCATTAATACCGCCACCAATTACCAGCGCGTCAAAGGTGGTACTTGTCAATTGACTAACGTTTTGTTCACGCAGGGTCATGATAGCCTCATTAATGGGAAATTAGGTTTGATAACCAAAGCAAAACACAGTTATTTTCATTTATGAAGAATATGTGATCGTTTGCGATCTTTCAAGTTTGAAAACGAACATTGGGCGCCTATAAAAAAACCGGCTCCATTGTGGAGCCGGCTTATGGCAATCCTGTTTCCAGGATGTGTTATTCGACGTGGGCTTCCTCAGGATTAATTGGCGCTGCCTGCGTAGCATTATGGTTAATGAGCGTGCCTTTATTCTTTGCGAACGCATCGTAGGCAAAGTCATCGACCGTTAGCATCTCCAGCACGTTCTTTTCGAATTCGCGCATAAAGATCGTTTCTTCTTCACTAATCAGGCCTTTCTCAAACGCTACCTCAACCCGAGCTTCAGGGTGAAGGGCCGTTTGGGGCAGCTCACCTTTGGCGTAGGCTTTGTTAACCGTGCGATAAATGGCTTCAGCACGGTCATAATCAACCAGTAGTGCGTTGTAGCGCGCCAATGGGTTGGGCTGTTCGCCGTCGTCGGTATCCCAGGTGTTGGAAAGCAGTTTGGTACGCAACGCAGTGTGGGTGGAAACCCGTTTAGCAATGTCGCGTGCCAAATCGTCATGGGGTTTATCCCAACGACGGCCGGTTGGCATTACCACGGCGTTAAGCACACGGCCGAGTGCCCGATTAGGCAAATTGTCGAAAATCTCCACAAAGGCTTGCTCTGCACGATGCAGCAGGAAGCGGCAGCTGTAGTGAAGCAGGGCGTCTTCGCCTTCCACTTTGTCACCTGCTTGCCACTGTTTGAGCACCATGGATGCGAGATACAGGTTAGAGAGCACATCGCCCAAACGGGCAGAGAGCATTTCGCGTTTTTTCAGCGCGGACCCCAGGCTTGCCATGGCGGCATCCGCACATAGCCCAAAGCCTGCCGAGAGGCGGGCAATATCTTGCGCATAAGCCGCGGCTGGCCCGTCAAATGGCACGCGTTCTTTACCAAACCCTAGCCCCATGGTGAACGCACGTGCGGCGTTACCAAAAATCAGGCCCGCATGGCTGAAGAAGGCTTTATCAAACGCGTTGATGTCGTTGGCATCCTTGGCGGCCAGCTCTTCCAGCACGTAGGGGTGACAGCGGATCGCCCCTTGACCAAAGATCATCAGGTTACGCGTCATGATGTTGGCACCTTCAACGGTAATCGCAACCGGGTTGGCGCTATAGCCAATACCTAAATAGTTGCGTGGGCCCAATGTGACCGCTTTACCGCCATGCACATCCATCGCATCGCTTAACAAATCACGCTGAAACTCGGTCAGTTGGCTCTTCAAAATCGCTGAAGGAACCGCCGGTTTCTCACCATGATCAATCAGGTTAGCCGTTTGATAAACGGTTGCCTGGGAGATATAAGCTATCGCTGCCATACGTGCCAGCGGTTCTTGAACGCCTTCCATTTCGGCGACAGGCACGTTGAACTGACGACGAACACGCGTAAAGCCACCGCTCCAGCCCAGTGCGTAGCGGGCGGTGCCGGTCGCGCCGGAGGGCAGCGTGATACAACGACCAATCGATAGGCACTCAACCAGCATGCGCCAGCCTTGGCCAATCATCTCCTGCCCACCGATGATGGTATCCAGCGGGACAAAGACATCCACACCTTTAATCGGGCCGTTCATAAACGGGCTGCCGATGGGGTGATGGCGGCGGCCAATGTCCATGCCTTTCGTGTCGCGAGGAATGAGCGCTAAGGTAATGCCCCGGTCTTCTTCGTCGCCCAACAGCTTTTCAGGGTCGAATAAACGGAAGGCTAAACCTACAACCGTGGCAATGGGAGCCAGCGTGATCCAGCGTTTTTCAAACGTCAGGCGCAGGCCTAGCGTCTCTTTTCCATTAATAATCTCTTTACACACTACGCCGGTATCAGGCAATGACGTTGCGTCAGAGCCCGCCCGCGGGCCTGTTAGGCCGAAGCAGGGGATTTCGCGGCCATCGGCCAAACGGGGCAGGTAGTGGTCTTTCTGTTCCTCAGTACCGTATTTAAGCAGCAGCTCGCCCGGGCCGAGGGAGTTGGGCACCCCAACGGTCACCATTAACGTTTCGTTAGCGGAGAGTTTTTGCAGTGCCATGGACTGGGCTTTTGCTGAGAACCCTAGGCCACCGTACTCCTTGGGAATAATCATTCCAAAGAAGCCTTCTTTTTTCAGGTAGTCCCATAACTGCTGGGGCAGGTCGGCACGCTCTTGAGCAATGTCCCATGCGTTACACATGCCAGCCGCTTTAGCGCACTGGATATCGAGAAAAGCCTGTTCATCTTCGCGCAGGCCTTCATCCTTGTAAGCCAGCAGCTTATTCCACTGTGGCTTACCGGAGAAAAGCTCCCCGTCCCAGGAAACGCTACCGGCTTCTAGCGCCGTGCGCTCGGTGGCGGAGACCTTTGGCGCGACCTTTTTGAAAATTTTAAAAATCCGCGGTGTCAGCCACTGTTTGCGCACTGCTTCAAGGCCCGTCACAGCAACGACCAGAGCAGCGATTAGCAGCAATACGCCTATAACGGCGGCGTCAAAGAGTAGGCCAACAAGCCCTAATATACCCAACAGTGTCAGGGCTGCTGGGGCGCCTGCTTCGCGGCGCATAACAATCAGCAGGCCAACCACGGCCAGGATAATCAGTAGTAGGGTGAGCATAGAACGTCTCCATGTATTATTAGGCACTGTCCAGTTCTGGTCTGCATTGCGCTTGGCTCAGAACGTTGATGTCTGATCCACCGATGCAGCCTTGCCGTCGTGTGTAACGCTTGAAGTGATGATTAGAACGCAAGCCATAGGCATTCGAACAGATGTTTGAATATTGGCAGACGTACGCTATCCCGCGCAAGTCGTTACGTCTTTTTATCCTGCTTATTAATAGTAGCTTAGTAAAAAAAAGCCACGGCAGTTAGCCGTGGCGCTTGGATGAACGGGGATTCACGTGTGAAAACGTCATTCACCCATGTTGGGCAGGCGCGCCGTTAGCTACAAAATAGGTAACTTGCGCGCGAGGCAGCGGTTCGTGTCCACGGATGTGGTCGGCAATCTTTTCGGCCAGCATGATGGTTGGCGCATTCAGGTTGCCGGTAGGAATTAGGGGAAACAGTGAGGCGTCAACCACCCTTAAGCCTTCTACGCCATGAACGCGGCCTTGGCCATCTGTCACGGCCAGCGAATCGTCTCCCATACGGCAACTGCCACAGGGGTGATACGCCGTTTCCGCGTTTGCCTTAATAAACTGATCCAGCGCTTCATCGCTTTGTACATCAGGCCCTGGGGAAATCTCACGGCCTCGGTACTTATCGAATGCGGGTTGTTCGATAATGTTGCGCGTTAAGCGAATGGCATCACGGAACTCTTCCCAGTCTTTTTCATGCGACATGTAGTTGAACAAAATACTGGGTGCCGCGTGCGGGTCTTTTGAGGCTAGCCGAATGCGGCCTCGGCTTTTGGAGCGCATCGAGCCCACGTGCGCTTGAAAGCCATGCGCTTGAACCGCGCTTTTGCCATTATAGCTAATCGCGATGGGTAAAAAGTGATACTGCAGGTTGGGCCACTCTTCCTCATCACGGCTGCGAATAAACGCACACGCTTCAAACTGGTTGCTGGCGCCAATGCCCGTACCCTTGAGTAGCCACTCAGCGCCTATCATGGGCTGGTTGTACCATTTTAGAGCGGGGTAGAGCGAGATGGGTTCTTTACATGCGTACTGAATGTACATCTCTAAGTGGTCTTGCAGGTTTTCGCCGACACCCGGCAGGGCATGAACGGGCTTGATGCCTAGCGGCTCGAGCACTTCAGGATAGCCGATGCCCGAGCGCTGCAAAATTTGAGGTGACGCAATAGCACCACCACACAGCAGCACTTCCCGCTTGGCGCGGGCGGTCTGCTGTTGCCCTTTGCGCTCGTAGCGCACACCTACAGCGCGCTTGCCGTCAAACTCAATGATGTCGGTAACGGCGTGGGTTTCTATGGTCAGGTTGGTGCGCTGTTTGGCGGTGTCCAGGTAACCCCGGGCGGTAGAGGCGCGTCGCCCCTTGGGCGTAACGAACCGGTCCATGGGGCCAAAGCCTTCTTGCTGATAGCCGTTAACATCGTCTGTTTCCGGGTAACCTGCCTGTTTGCCTGCTTCAATAAAGATGCGATACAGCGGGTTGTTACCGTTTTTGGGAGTAGTGATGCTGACCGGGCCGCTGCCACCGTGGTAGTCGTTGGCCCCGGTGTCGCGGGTTTCTGACTTTTTAAAGTAGGGTAGGCAGCTTAAGTAATCCCAATCTTCCAAGCCTGGCTGTTGAGCCCAGTTATCGTAATCCAGTGCATTACCGCGGATATAGCACATGCCGTTAATCAACGAAGAGCCGCCCAACCCTTTCCCGCGCCCGCACTCCATGCGACGGCCATCCATATGTGGTTCCGGGTCCGTTTCAAATGCCCAGTTGTAACGCTTTCCCTGAAGTGGAAAGGCGAGGGCTGCTGGCATTTGGGTACGAAAATCAAGCCGGTAGTCCGGCCCGCCGGCCTCTAACAAGAGAACGCGGACGTCGCTGTCTTCCGTTAAACGCATAGCCAGCACGCTTCCCGCTGAGCCCGCGCCGATAATAATGTAATCAAATTCATGCGGTTGCGGCATAGTTACACCTTGAGAGAGTAGAATAGCTGGCGTGTTTGCTGTTTCGCTTTAAAACACCGACTCAAAGGGGCCCATCTCGATTTGTACCGACTTGGTTTGGGTATAGTGGTTAAGCGTATCGATACCATTTTCACGGCCAATGCCCGACTCTTTATAACCGCCAACCGGCATTTCAGAAGGTGATTCACCCCACGTATTCATCCAGCAAATACCCGCTTCCAACTGATGAATAACGCGATGCGCCCGGTTTAAGCTTTCGCTAAATACACCGGCTGCCAAGCCATACCGGGTGTCGTTGGCGCGACGAATGACGTCAGCTTCATCATCAAAGGCCAGCACCGACATCACTGGGCCGAAAATTTCTTCCTGCACAATGCGCATATCATCTGTGCAATCGGTAAATACGGTAGGTGCTGCCCAAGCGCCGTTGGCCCAGTCGCCGCTTTTCCACTCATCACCCCCCACCAGCAGGCGGGCGCCTTGCTGTTTACCCAAGGCAATATAGGAAAGCACCTTTGCCTGGTGCTCAAAACTGACCAGAGGACCAAAATTAACGCTAGGGTCCATAGGGTCGCCTGCTTTGATGCGCTTAACACGCTCCACCAGCTTGGCTTCAAATGCGTCTTTCACACTGCGTTCGATAAACACCCGCGTACCGTTGGTGCAAACTTGGCCACTGGAGTAGAAATTGGCCATCATGGCCGCATCGGCGGCGCGGTCCAGGTCCGCATCGGCAAAGATGATCAGCGGTGACTTTCCACCCAGTTCCATCGTAACGTCTTTAAGCGATGAGCTAGCGGCTGCGGCCATCACTTTTTTGCCGGTACCTGCTTCACCGGTAAACGACACTTTGGCAATGCTCGGGTGTGCCGTCAGCATCGCGCCTACGTCGCCATCGCCTTGCACCACGTTGAAAACACCGTCTGGCAGGCCAGCTTCGGTAAATATCTCAGCCAGTTTAATTGCGCTCAGCGGTGTCACTTCACTGGGTTTAAAGACAACGGCATTACCTGCCGCCAGCGCTGGCGCGGCTTTCCAGCAGGCGATTTGAAGGGGGTAGTTCCACGCGCCGATGGCGCCAATGACGCCCAGCGGCTCGCGGCGGGTATACACAAAGGAGCTTTCGCGCAGTGGAATTTGGCTACCTTGAATAGCGGGGGCCAGCCCTGCGAAGTACTCAATCGCATCAGCGCCCGTCACGATGTCGACACTTGCTGTTTCGCTAATCGGCTTACCGGTGTTGCGGGTCTCGAGCGCTGCCAGCTCGTCATTGCGCTCACGCAGCAACGCAACCGCGCGCTGCATAATACGGGCGCGCTCCATGCCGGTCATGGCAGCCCACTCGCGCTGGCCACGCTGGGCCGCTTCAACGGCTGCGTCAACGTCCTGTTGGCTTGCTTGGCCAAGTGTCGCAAGCAGGCTGCCATCAAATGGGTTAGTAACGGTAAAAGTAGTACCTGACGTGGCAGCGACCGGACGACCATCAATATAGAGAGGCTGTACATCTTGAGCGGACATGTTGATCTCCTTTATAACCTTAATGAGCGGGTGCTGAGTGTTGATATTGGTGATAGGCCAAGAGTTGATCAAGATAGTGGAGCGCTAGATGGCGGGCTTTGTCGGCATCAAGCCCTTCGGGTGTTAATGCACCGCGTAGCCATAAACCATCAATCATGGCGGCCAACCCACGGGCCGCATTGCGTGCCTCAACGTGGGGGAGCACGCGTCGAAACTGACAGCATAAATTGGCGTAAAGGCGTCTATCGTTCACATTCTGTAGGCGCTGGAGCATCGGCTTGTGCATGCTGCTGGCCCAAAAGGCAAGCCATGTTTTAGCCGCAGGGCCGGTCACTTGAGTGCGATCGAAGTTGCCTTCGATAATCGCGCTGATGTGCGCTTTAGGTGAGTCATCGTTCAACGCCCTGCGCCGCGCAGAAATAGCGTCACTAAGGTCAGTCAAGATCTGGCGCATAGTGGCTTCAAGAAGGCCATCTTTCCCGCCAAAGTAGTGACTGATGATGCCTGCAGAGACGCCCGCGTGACGGGCAATCCGCATAATGGTTGCTTCTGCCAACCCCACTTCGTCAATGGCCGCCATGGTGGCGTTGATTAACTGCTGGCGGCGTATCGGTTCCATTCCCAGCTTTGGCACAGCTGTCTCCTGATGACGTTGAATGCCTAACTTGAAACATACGGTTAGTCATGATTATCTGTATATCTTAGTAGTTGTTTATTGAACGTTCAATCAATAAACGCTGGTGCATGTTGCTGCGCTTGGCGTTAAAGGAATAAACATGCCCATTTACGTAAAATAGAAGGGGAGTTGTAATGAAACGTGTCCAGGTGGTGGGATTAAGCGCATTGGTGTTGGGGGCTGCTATGCCCATGATGGCCCAAGCCGATGAGTGTTCGCGTGTGCGTTTTGCCGAAGTGGGCTGGACCGATATTACCGCGACGACGGCGTTGGCCAGCGAAGTGTTGGAGGCGCTAGGCTACACGCCAACCGTCGATACGGTGTCAGTGCCGATTGCCTATGCGGGCATGCGTAACAATGATTTTGATGTTTTTCTAGGCAACTGGATGCCCTCTATGGCGTCCATCAGCGACCCGTATATTGAGAGTGGCGATGTTGAGCGGTTAGTTGTCAATTTAGAAGGCGCCAAATACACGCTGGCCGTACCGCAATACGTGTACGATGCAGGTGTTACCTCTGTGAATGATTTAGCGGCTCACGCTGATCAATTTAACCATCGCGTGCATGGCATCGAGGCGGGTAACGATGGCAATGAGCTTATCCAGCAAATGATTGATGATAATGCCTACGACCTGGGCGATTGGCAGGTGGTGGATTCCAGTGAAGCAGGCATGCTGTCAGAGTTGACAACACGCGTCCCCAATGAAGAGTGGATGGTCTTTCTGGGGTGGGAGCCGCATCCCATGAATACCAACTTTGATATGGCCTACTTATCCGATGCGGATGATTACTTTGGGCCTGATTTGGGTGGCGCCACGGTGCACACCAATACGCGCGCCGGGTTTGTCGAAGCGTGCCCGAACGTGGGTACACTACTTGGCAATATGACGTTTACGCTGGAAATGGAAAACCAGTTAATGGGCGCCATTATGAATGAGGGTGTCGACCCTCGCGTTGCCGCCAATCGTTATTTAAAAGAGCACGACGATTTATTAGCCACGTGGCTTGAAGGTGTGACGACCCTGGATGGCGAGCCTGCACTGCCAGCGGTTCAGACCGCTCTGTAAATCTGTCATTGTCTCATTGAAAGGTAAGCCTGTTTTCGGCTTGCCTTTTGTTTCGAGAATAGGCATAATCTGCACCCGCTGATGTCGGAAAGGCTACGTAGCTCAGCTGGTTAGAGCACATCACTCATAATGATGGGGTCCCCTGTTCAAATCAGGGCGTAGCCACCAAATCAGCGCCGCAGTACATGGATATTCAAGTGTATTGCTATGGTGGCCCCTTAGGTCCTCCCGCAACGCTATACTGCAAACCCCGCCAGGCCCGGAAGGGAGCAACGGTAGTGGTGGCTGCGTGTGCCGGGATGTGGCTTTTGGGGCCGCCTCCATTTCTGTCGTTTCCAGCCTGTTGTGATATAAATTCCAGCCAAAATGACATAATTTGCGGCTTATCGTGACATAACCTGTTTTTGTAGTAATCCTACGAAATGGGGTGTTGTCATGTTTAGCGCAAGCTCCGTCACCCTCGTGTTAAAAACCTCTACAAATTTGCTAGTTTTAAAACAAGCTGTACTCGCATTGTTGAGTCTTCCTTGACGGGTTGTGATCAGCACGCGTGCTATTACTACTGGGAACATGGCGATTAAGCAACTAAGCGAGTAGCGCCTTTATCTTATGCGATGGCATGCATTTTCTTATATCCATCCAAGGCTTTGAAGAACTCAGTAGCGGTGATGCCTAAGGCCAATGTGTGCTTGGGCTCAGGTAGCGAATAAATCATTGGTCTGTTAGCGACAAGCACGTCATTGTGCATGGACTCACGACGACTAGATGAATTGTTTTAGCATTGGTAACCCCTGCCTGAGAGGTTTCTCCATGAAAGCACCCCAGTTAGAGATAAGCCAGCCTCCTGGCGCGCCACTCAGGAGAACTGACTATTCCCAGCGTAGTCGTTGTCTTGGTGAGAGGGAGGGGTGCTTAGCATAAGAGTGAGGAGGAATCCCCCTATGGCGCCTGCAGAGGCTAGCTGCCTGGGTGCATTACTTCATGAGAGGCATTGCCAGGGTTTTCCTGCATGACGTTTTTCTACATAACAACGCTTCGAGCAGCAAGCCATTTCGCTTTGCAGCCAGTCTTCAGTGCCCAAGCGAGAACAATGATAAATCAATCACTACAATAAGGAGATACATCGTATGGGCTTATTAAATAAACGGGCCTCGTCGACGTACGACGACAACGACATGCAGACGGATTATGTTGTAGGGCAGGACAATATCCAGGGAAGTATGGGACCCATCGGTTTTGACATTCATAACCGCGTCTTTGTCCTGTCCGCACTCGCCTCGTTGATTTTCATTGTGTTGACCCTGATGTTCCCGGCGCAGGCAGGGAAGCTGTTCCAATCTATCGTTGGCTTCTCGACGCGCACGCTGGACTGGTACTTCATGATTCTGGTGGATTTTTTCATTGTCTTCTGTCTGGCGCTGATCGTGCTTCCCCATGGCAAAGTGAGGCTAGGCGGCCCGGATGCTCGGCCGGAACACAGCTACCTGTCGTGGTTCGCTTTGTTGTTCACGGCGGGTATCGGGATCGCCTTGCTGTTCTTCAGCGTGCTGGAACCGGTTTATCATGCAAATGTGTCTTCGCCCTTAGGCACTCCTTCGCCCTTTGGTGCCGACGGTGCGCTAAATATGGCCGCGGTTGACGAAGCCTCGGTCATGGGGCTGGCGGGGACGTTTCTGCACTGGGGACTGCACGGCTGGGCCGTATACGCGGTGATGGCGCTTGCCCTCGCGATCTTCAGCTATAACAAGAAACTGCCGTTTTCTATTCGCTCGATCTTCTTTCCTATCCTGGGGGGTCGCGTATGGGGTTGGTGGGGGCACTGGATCGATATCCTGGCGGTGTTTTCCACCCTGTTCGGCTTGGCCACGGCACTGGGCCTGGGCGCGCAGCAGGCCAACGCGGGACTGAATTTTGTGTTCGGTATGGCCATCAATACCACGACACAGGTCATCATCATTGCGCTTGTCACTGCGGTGGCGCTGGTATCGGTGTGGCGTGGCCTGGAGGGGGGCGTAAAGCGACTCTCCGAGATCAACATGATCGCGGCCTTGATGTTCTTCTTCTTTGTGCTATTCGCTGGCCCGACCCTGATGGCGATCAGCGGCATGTGGACGGGAATCACCCATTATGTGACGGAGCTCATTCCGCTCTCGGCGCCCTTTGGCCGTGAAGATGACGCCTATCGTCAAGACTGGTCGGTGTTTTACTGGGCGTGGTGGGTCAGCTGGGCGCCTTTTGTCGGCATGTTTGTCGCGCGCGTGTCCAAGGGGCGTACGGTGCGTGAATTTCTGCTCTGCGTGCTGATCGTGCCAAGCCTTTTTATCTTTATCTGGATGGGGGTATTCGGCAGCATTGCACTGGATCAGCTTTATACCAATCCCGCCGCCAGTCTGGTCAAGGAGTACGTGATCGATAGCTACCGTCCCGAACTAGCCCTATTCGGCATGCTCAATGAGCTACCGCTGACGGGTTTGATGTCGAGCCTGGGGATCATTCTGGCGCTCACCTTCTTCGTGACGTCATCGGATTCCGGCTCTCTGGTGATCGATACCATCACCGCCGGCGGCAAGATCGAAGCACCTCGGCCCCAGCGTATGTTCTGGGCGACGGTAGAGGGGTTGATTGCCATCGTGTTATTGATCGGTGGTGGGTTGTCGGCGCTTCAAGCGGGTGTCACGGCGACGGCTATCCCATTTTCCATCTTGATGCTGCTGATGTGCTACTGCATCATCCGAGCGCTGAACGGCGAGCTGCGCCGCATGCGCAACGGAAAGTGACGTGTTGACCCCTTTGCCGGGCGCGATGTCCGGCAAGGAGGAGTTTTACTGTCCCTCACGAAAGAAAAACGCCTGTACCCCAACAGGTACGGGCGTCCGCGTTGCTTGTGTAATCCCCCCGAAAATCCGATTCAACTCAGATGAGGTGAGTCGCCATGAGCTTACTCGCCGCGGGGGTAGCGCTGGGCTTCTTCGACTTCGTTCAGGTCCATATGGTTACGCATGTAGCGCTCGCAAGCGTCCTGCAGCGGCTGATAGTCCCACGGATAGTAGTGGCCATTACGCAGGGCTTCGTAGACGATCAGACGCTGTGCCTGGGAGGCGCGCACGTCGGCATCGAAGGCTTTCATGTCCCACTGCTTGTGTACCTTGGCCTGATAGTCGGCCACCACCTCGGCGTAGTCGGGATGCACCGCCAGGTTGTGCTGCTCCTGCGGGTCGGCCTCCAGGTCGAATAGCTGCGGTGGGTCAATCTCGCAATAGTTGAATTTCCACTTGCCCTCGCGGATGGTCACGATCGGCGAATAACTGGCCTCGGCGGCGTATTCCATGTACACCGGCGCGTCGCGCTTCTCGCCTCTGGTCAAGGGGAGCAGCGACTGGCCATCGGTATAGGGCACGATTGAGGAAAGGTCGATGCCGACCAGGTCGGCAATGGTGGTATTGATATCGATGATTGATACGGGATCCTCAACATTGCGCGGTTCGATCCCCGGTGCAGACAGCATCAGCGGTACCCGCGACGAGCCTTCATAGGGGCTCATCTTGAACCACAGGCCCTTTTCGCCAAGCATATCGCCGTGGTCGGCACAGACCACGATAATCGTGTTGTCGAGCATGCGGGTGCGTTCGAGCACGTCTAGAATGCCGCCGATCTTGTCGTCGACATAGGAGATGTTGGCGAAATAGCCCTGGCGAGCATTGCGCACGTCCTGGGGCTGGATATTGAACTTGGTGTAATCGTTGGCTTCGAAGATCCGTTGGGAGTGCGGGTCCAGCTCATCGAAGGGTACGGGCCCTTGCTGTGGCTCAAGATACTCGCAGTCGTTATATAAATCCCAGTATTGGCGACGTGCTACATAGGGGTCGTGCGGGTGAGTGAAACTGACGCACAGCGCCCAAGGCCGCTCGTCGTGACCGCGCGATAGGTCATATAGCCGCTGCTCGGCGTGAAACGCGACTTCGTCGTCGTATTCCATCTGGTTGGAAATTTCAGCAACGCCAGCGCCTGTTACCGACCCCAGATTGTGGTACCACCAGTCGATACGTTCTCCGGGCTTGGTGTAGTCAGGTGTCCAGCCGAAATCAGCCGGGTAGACATCGGTGGTTAAGCGTTTCTCGAAACCGTGGAGCTGATCTGGGCCGACGAAGTGCATCTTTCCTGACAAGCAGGTGGAATAACCTGCGCGACGCAAATGATGCGCCCATGTCGGCACGCTTGAAGGAAATTCAGCTGCGTTGTCATATACCCCGGTGCGGCTCGGCAACTGGCTCGACATGAAGGCGGCCCGCCCCGGTGCGCAAAGATAGCTAGGTGTATAGGCATTGTTGAAATTGACCGAGCGTTTGGCCAGTTTCTTGAGGTTAGGCGCATGCAAGAAATCGGCGGGGCCATCCTTGAACAGTGTACCGTTGAGTTGGTCGGCCATTAACACCAGTACATTAGGTCTAGCCATATAGAAATCTCCCTGGCGAGTATTGTTGATATTCGAAGCTGCCAATAGGCGCGACTTCAATCCCTTACAATGACGTGCCGGGAAGTAGTAAACCAATGATTTATTTGCCCCCTAAGCCCAAACTCACATTGGTCTTAGGTATAAACGACGATTTAGTGGATAGTGCCTGTTACCGCCATCAACCTGGTTCTACTGTGCCCTATATTAATGCTACTGCTGTGTGATAATCATACGGCCTACCTGCCGGTTGGAGGCTGAGCGCTATGTGTTTCCATCGTTTTTAAGGTGAAGGTAGAGTGGGTCGAACTCGCCAGCTTGCTGCAGCTTGTCCCAGTCAGGTATGGTCATCCGGCTTCTTTCGGTGATGATCAAGCCATCTGCGCGTAGTGCCTGAAAAACGCGGTTTACGTGGACGGGCGTCATCCCTGTCGCATCTGCTATTTCTGCTTGGGTCGTTGGCATATAGAACGTGTTCCCCTCAGTCAAGCCTACTGTCTTTAAGCGCACCATGAGTTCGCAGATAATATGCGCGATGCGGGAGTAAGCCTCGCGTTGTCCAATATTTAACAGCCATTCACGGAAAATAGAGGCGTAGACAAGTGTCTCGCGCCAAAAAGCAGCAACAAGCCTGGGATAGCGCTCACAGAGTTGGTGCAGATCTTTATGCTGAATGAAGCCGAGCTTACAGGGGCTGATAGAGGCAATATTAATATCTATTACTCTCAAGTGAAGGCTTTGCAGGTCGGGTATGTCGCCAGGAACATGCAGGGCCATGATCTGGCGCTTGCCTTCAATGGATACTTTGTTGACGCAGGTAAAGCCCTCAACCATCAAGCAGCACTGGTTTGGCTGATCGCCCACTTTAACAATGTCTTGATTGCTCTTGATTTCTTTTGTGTGAATCGGTAACCCCATCAGTGCCTGCTTCTCTTCACTGGTAAGCGCGAAAATATTTTCTAATTTGCGGATCATGATGTGATTGGGCGAGAAGGGCGCTGTGGTCATGTTTGGCTCCGAGGTTTGCAGAAATAATGAAGCCTGATGCAACATTTCCTGCGCACTATGTGGTTTGGTAATGCCAGTCTCAAGCATGCTCCACGTGAGGTGAAATAGCCAGGTTACGCGATTTATCGTATTGAATTTTATTTATTCGGAAGGAGACTTTAAAAAAAATTAAAGTTCTGTGGCAGGTATTTTCATCAGTGACGCTAGGCTGGTGTGTTGGCCCTGCAGCAAATCGGCCAGTGTATATTGATCCAGAACGCCCAAAAAGGCGTCTAGTGCATCGTTAAGGATAGGCTTTAAGCGGCATGCGGGGGTAATGACGCAGGCGCTATCGTCTCGAAAGCACTCGACGAGCGCCATTTCCTGCTCGGTATCTCTCACCAGCGCCCCTAATCGAATGTGTTCGGGCGCCCGGTTTAGCCAAAGTCCGCCATGCTTGCCGCGGATGGCTTTGAGGTACTCTTTTTGATGTAGTTCCTGGACAATTTTCATCAAGTGATTGCGCGAGATCGAGAATGTCTCGGCAATTTCCGTGATTGTTGCGCGCTCTTCTCCCTTGGCTGCCAAGTAAATCAAAACGCGAATAGAGTAATCCGTGAAGCGGGTTAGGTGCATGGTTTGCCAAGTGTGGACCAAACACCGCATTGTACGGGGTTTAAAAAGGATGGGGAATATTCGGCTAGGGGCCGTGATAATAAAAGGAAGGTGTTGATTATAGAAAATGAGCGCTATTAATCATTTTTGCTCATCGTTAATGTCGTTAACATGGGGCAGAGTAATTGCCTGGTAGCCTGTATAGCATGGGTGGGGTGAATGGGGTGTTGTTAAAAAACGGATCAGGGAGGTCATATGAACTACGAAATAGTGCTTAAGCGCGTCTATTCAGCGTTTGAAGACGACGAGGGAGCACGCGTCCTGGTTGACCGTTTATGGCCACGTGGAAAAGAGCGTGCTTCGCTGGCGCTAACGGAGTGGTATCGCGATGCCGCGCCTTCATCATCTTTAAGGCGTGACTACCACCAGGACAAAATTAGTGAGGCTTCCTTTCAGACCCGCTACCGTTTGGAGTTAAAGGAGTCTGATGAGGCATTACTACCGCTGATGCGTTATGCCAGGCAAGGTAAGCTGACGTTATTAACGGCTTCACGCCAACTGGACCATTCACATTTGCCCACTCTGCGTGAAGCGGTGCTGGACGCGCTGGATTTAGAGGACCGAGCAGATCAAGAGTTAGCGTCCTCACCGTGTTACTTAAATAGCACTTCTCAGGATAGTGAGTAGCGAGGGATGTTAATCACCGGGCTGGCTATCGGTCGTGATTAACGCGTTGTTTGTTCGTCAATAAAGTGCTGCATAATCGCCAGAGTTTCATTGCTGACATGATGCTCCATGCCTTCAGCATCAATGCGTGCGGTATGATCATTAACGCCCAGCGCGCGTAAAAAATGTAGCACTATATCGTGCCGTGCCCGGGATGTTTCTGCCATTTTTTGGCCTTCCGCTGTTAGAAACAGGGAGCGGTAAGGCTTGCTGGTGACCAGTCCCAGCTCATTTAAGCGGCGGATCATCTTGGATACGGTCGCTTGACTCACCCCCATGCGGCTGGCGATGTCGGCGGCGCGCGCTTCTCCCCGATGGCGAATCAGGTCGCCGATCAGCTCAACGTAATCTTCGATTAGCTCGGTTTCATGCGCATTGCGCACGGTTTCATATTGCCGTGTGTGCTCTTCAATGGGCGGCAATGCGTCATTGCAGTAACTTTTACTCATACATTTGGCGTTATGGGGAAGCGGCTGATCGTTATCACTCATTGGCAGACTATATCGAGGTGAATGGAAAACTCTAATGGATCATGGTAGCGCATATTGTAGAATAATTGTTAGCCAAGGCTAAACTATTTGCACAATGCTTTTTTGTTGAGCTAAAGTTGTAATTAGCGCAAACCAAATTTACAACGGGGGACGTCCATGAGCCAACGAAAAACATGCTTGATGATAAGTTTGTTGCTTGCGACGGCGGGCAGCGTTACGACGGCCAGTGCCCAGACGCTATCGCCGCCGATTAATGTTGTGGCGACGTTTACGGTATTGGGCGATTTGGTGGCCCGCGTGGCAGGAGACGACGCCAACGTATCAGTGCTGAGCCCTGTTAATGCAGAGGTGCACGAGTGGGAATTAACACCCAATAATTTTGCCGCTCTGGAAGAAGCCGATATTGTTTTTTATAACGGCTATCAACTGGAGCAGTGGATGCGCCAGGTGGAAGCGACTACCCAAGGCGATGTGCCCTTGGTCGCCGTTGCCGAAGCGTCTGAACACCCAACCCAACATATTATGATTGGCGATATGCAGGGCGATGTCGACCCACATTTGTGGACAGACCCGCGTGCGGCAATGGCCTATGTTCACGTGATAGCGAATGAGTTGGAAGACCTTCTGCCAGAGCAGGCAGAGGATATTCAGGCGCGTGCCGATAACGTCGTGACAGAACTTCAAGACCTTCACTTGGAGCTTCAACAGACGCTAAGCGATATTCCGGAAGAGCGTCGTGTTTTGCTCTCAAGCGAAGCAGCATTTTTGTATTTCTCTGATACTTATGGCTTTGAACATGACGGTATCTGGGGGAATAACGCCGAAACGGAAGGCTCGCCGCAGCAGTTAATGCGCATCATTGACTTGATTAACGCACGCCAGCCTGCAGCGCTTTTTTGGGAAAGCACAACGTCGGATCGTTACGTTAGTAGCCTTTCCAGAGATACGGGGATTCCCATAGCAGGCCCTTTATACGTGGATTCGTTAAGCCAGCCAGAGGGCGAGGCGGGGGACTATTTTGCCATGTTGAGGCATAACGCCGATTTGCTGCGCCAGTATTTAGCCGTTGAGTAGTACATCATGACAACCAGTTTACCGAGCACGATGGCAGCCATTGAAGTAACTGGGCTGTACGTTGCTTATCAGCGCCAAACCGTGCTGGAAGATATACACCTCACATTTCCCGCTGGGAAATGGACGGCCATTGTCGGACCTAACGGTGCCGGAAAATCGACACTTTTTCATGTATTGACCGGCAGCATGAAGCCGCTGCAAGGCAGTGTAAAAGCCTTTGACGAGCCCATAGCAAAGCATCGTCGGGCGGGGCGTATCGCGTATATGGCTCAGCGCGAGGCGATTGAGTGGGATTTTCCTGTCTCGGTATGGGACACCGTCATGGGCGGGCGCTACGGACACATGCGCAGCGATGCGTTATGGCGCCGACTATTGCCAGCTCGCTGGCATCACGCTCGGCATAGCGAAGCGGTCCACGAGGCCTTGGTGGCAGTCAATATGCTCGACTTGGCTGACCGACCTATTGGCGCGCTTTCCGGTGGTCAAAAAAAACGTGTGTTGCTAGCACGCGCGCTAGCGCAGCAGGCCAGCATTTTGTTGTTAGATGAGCCACTGGCTGGCGTTGACCCGCCCAGCGAGAAGCTTATCTTGTCGGTACTTCGTCGCGAGCGTGAAGCGGGTAAAACCGTGATTATGGTCACACATGATATGCCCGGTGCTCGCCGCTATGTGGACCACGTCGTGCTGATTAATCGCTTTGTGCGGGGTACCGGTACGCCTGAAGAGATGCTAAGCGAAACAAAACTGGCCGAACTTGCAGTGAGTTCAATTGAGCAAACGGCCAATGATCGCCAAACGATGCCAGTGGCTTCCAATAGTTCTGGGCAGGGGTAAGTTACGTGGTTGACAGCATATTAATGATTGAAACGTTTAGCGATGCACTGGTAAACGGCTTAATCGCAGCGTTAATGGTGGTAGTTAACCTGCTACCTGACAGCGTTTCTGACGCTTTTCAGTATGCATTTATGCAAAGAGCGCTACTCACCTCGGTGCTGGTAGGCGCTATTTGTGGGATGCTTTCCTGTTATGTCGTGCTAAAGCGCTGGTCGCTGCTGGGGGATGCAATCTCTCACGCTGTGCTGCCGGGGGTAGCCATTGCATATTTGCTTGGCTGGCCCTTCTTTGTAGGGGCGTTTATTACCGGGGCGCTGACCTCGGTAGGCATCGGGGCGATTGAAAGGAACACACGAATTAAAGCAGATGCTGCGATGGGGCTGATGTTTACCGCCTCCTTCGCCCTTGGTGTGGTCATTATCAGTAAATTGGCTTCCAGTACCCATCTGATGCACATTCTGTTTGGCAATGTACTGGGTGTTAAACACTCAGCATTAATGCTGACCTTTGTTGCCAGCATCATTGCCATTTTAACGGTATGGCTCGCTTATCGGCCCTTGTTGCTCTATGCCTTCGACCCGCAGCAGGCACAAGCATTGGGCTTTAATACGCAGATTATTCACTATGGCCTCATTCTTTTGCTGACGCTGACGATTGTTGCAAGCCTTGAGACTGTCGGCATCATATTGGTCGTTGCCATGTTAATCACGCCAGGTGCGACAGCGCATCTGCTGACAGACCGCTTCACGATAATGCTGTTGATTTCAGTATCTATTGGCATATTGTCTGCGGTTATTGGGCTTTGGCTTTCGGTAGTATTTAACGTGGCATCGGGTGGCTCAATCGTGCTGGTGGCTTTCGCTTTCTTTGTTTTGGCGCTGCTCTTTTCGCCCAAGCAGGGTATCGTGCCGCGCCAGTGGCGTCATTGGAAGATGGGATAACGGCTCGTTTACGAACAGAGCACCCGAGTCCGCCATGAGTTGGCCAAAAAGCAGTACGGCCATTGACGCCATTAGCGGGGCTCGCAAACGTACAGAGATGCCTCTATATGCCAAAACATTAGCAACAGCAGAGAAATAACTGATGGATGCTTTTTGTAAGCGCGCTATCTGCTAAAATTTGCACCCTTCGATATTAGGCTGTGTACGAAATGGTGGCTCTTGAGTGTGCCATCCGGCATTCGCTTGTTTTTCGTACACGTCCTAATCACCTTGTCATCGGTCTGGAAATCTTCATGAATGCAGTTATTCTTGCCGTGCTTGTCATGGTAGTGCTGTCTCTTGTGCGTGTCTCAGTTGTTTTTGCATTGGTTGTAGGTGCGCTGGTGGGTGGCCTGGTGGGCGGGCTTACGCTTGACCAAACGTTAGAGGCCTTCAACAACGGCGTTGGCGGGGGAGCGCAAGTAGCGCTGGCCTATGCAACGCTCGGTGCGTTTGCGGTTGCCATCTCGCGTTCTGGCTTGCCCGATATGCTGGCGAACCGATTGATTGCCATGCTGGGCAAGGAGGCAACGGCCGCGCGTCAGGCTCGTGTGAAAACGCTGCTGCTCACCGCCATATTGTTAGTGGCTATTGCATCGCAAAACGTGATTCCGGTGCATATTGCGTTTATTCCAGTACTGATTCCTCCACTGCTTACCCTTATGAATCGTCTGAAGTTGGATCGTCGAGCGGTAGCCTGTGCATTAACGTTCGGCCTAACCGCGCCTTACATGTTATTGCCCGTTGGGTTCGGCGCAATTTTCTTGAACGATATTTTGTTGGCTAACTTAAACAGCGCCGGTACGCCATTTGGCTTGGAGATTACGCGTGGCATGGTGCCGATGGCGATGGCCATTCCTGTTGGTGGTATGGCCATTGGCTTATTAGTGGCGCTGTTCTTTAGCTACCGCGGTAATCGCGAATATGCGGATAAAGAGTTGGCGGCGGCTCCTTATCAGCAGGATTCTACACCGGCTGAGCCTCACCTCTTTGGATTGGTAATGTCTGGTGTTGCCATTGTGGCAGCGCTTGGCTTGCAGCTTTATAGCGGGTCGATGATTTTGGGTGGCCTGGTCGGGATTGGCTTGCTCTCCTTAGGCGGCATTTTTAAGTGGCGTGAAGCTGACGACCTGTTTACCAGCGGCATGCGGATGATGGCGCTGATCGGTTTTATTATGATCTCTGCGTCAGGTTTCGCCGAAGTGATGAAATCCACGGGTGAGATCGATACGTTAGTGACGGGGGCTTTTGATATCTTTGGGGATAATCGAGGTGTCGCAGCGTTAGTGATGTTGCTGGTAGGGCTTTTTATTACCTTGGGCATTGGATCATCATTCTCGACGATTCCGATTATTGCCGCGATTTTTGTACCCTTGGCGATACAGTTTGGCTTTTCCCCCATGGCAACGGTGGCGCTGGTGGGTACGGCGGCGGCATTGGGCGATGCTGGTTCACCAGCATCTGACTCGACGTTAGGGCCAACCTCAGGCCTAAACGTGGACGGGCAACACGACCACATTTGGGATAGCGTTGTACCGACATTTCTGCATTACAACCTGCCATTAATCGCCTTTGGTTGGCTGGCGGCCATGACGCTTTAATAGTGTTATAGGGCAGCAACCATTAAGCACTCAAAACGGTAATAGCAGTCACAACAAGGGCAGCCAATGGCTGCCCTTGTTGGTTTTAGCGCTTATGGCTGCTTCGGGAAGTGAGCTTCAAAGGCGCTTAATAACCCGCGCAACAGAGAAAGCTCTTTTCGGCTTGGCTGGGCACGTGCAAAGAGCGCCTGAAGCTGCTCTTCGGTGCGCGCATGCGGCTGGGTAAGAAAACCACTTTGCTGCATCAAGCGGCCCAAGTGGTCCTGGAAATGCACAAACTGCTCGCGGCTGGGTGGGGTGGCGTCAAGAGGGCGCTGGTAAGTGAAGTCGTTACCAGCGCGTTTTCGCCAAGCGCGGTGGGTTTCGTAGGCGAGGATCTGTACGGCTTGAGAAAGGTTTAAAATGCCGTATTCAGGGTTGGCCGGTATGCTGACTTGATGCGTGCAGCAGCGAATCTCGCCATTGGTTAAGCCCGAACGCTCACGGCCAAAAACGAGTGCGACGGGGGCATTGGCCGCGTTTAAAATAACCTGTTCGGCCATTTCATCCGGCTCATCAAAGTGGGGAAGTGGCAGGCTGCGTAATCTGGCGCTTGCGCCAATCACTTGCACGCAATCCTGCACCGCTTCTTCAAGGTTAGTAACCACGCGGGCGTTTTCCAGCACATCCGTCGCGCCCGCTGCCAGTCGGGTGGCCTCTTCATCAGGGAAGCTTCGTGGGTTAACCAGTACCAGGTGGGTTAGTCCCATGGTTTTCATGGCGCGAGCGGCAGCGCCTATGTTGCCAGGATGAAAGGTTTGCACGAGTACAATGCGAATGTTGGAAAGCACGGTAATGATGACCTAAAAGCTGCCTAATAAAGGCGCTGATGGTAGCACGCTTTAACGCCGGGTACGCGTGGGCATTACGCAGGCGTTAAACGGCAAGAACCCCGCAAAGGCGGGGTTCTTGGTGACGCTAGGCGTCAGAGCGGTAGGCTCAGGGGTGCATCACATCATGCCGCCCATGCCACCCATTCCGCCCATGCCACCCATATCCGGTGCAGCTTCTTTCTCTTCCGGATCGTCAGCGATCATGCACTCGGTGGTGATCATCAGACCAGCAACGGAACCCGCAGACTGCAGCGCAGTACGGGTTACTTTTGCCGGGTCAAGAACACCCATTTCGAACAGGTCGCCGTACTCACCCGTTTGAGCGTTGTAGCCGAAGTTACCTTCGCCGTCTTTAACGCGGTTGATCACAACAGCGGCTTCTTCACCGGCGTTGGTAACGATCTGACGCAGCGGAGACTGCATAGCGCGCAGCGCCATGTTGATACCGTGGTTCTGATCTTCGTTATCGCCAGTCAAGCCTTGTACTTTGGCCATTACGCGAACCAGCGCAGTACCGCCGCCAGGCACAACACCTTCTTCTACGGCAGCGCGAGTAGAGTGCAGCGCGTCTTCAACGCGAGCTTTCTTCTCTTTCATCTCTACTTCGGTAGCAGCACCAACGCGGATAACGGCAACACCGCCTGCCAGTTTGGCAACGCGCTCTTGCAGCTTCTCTTTGTCGTAATCAGAAGTGGTGTCTTCGATTTGCGCGCGGATCTGGTTAACGCGTGCTTCGATATCGTTCTCTGCACCAGCGCCATCGATGATGGTGGTGTTCTCTTTGGACATGGTCATGCGCTTGGCGGTACCCAGGTGATCCAGGGTCGCTTGCTCAAGTGTCAGGCCAACTTCTTCAGAGATAACGGTGCCGTTAGTCAGGATGGCGATGTCCTGCAGCATGGCTTTACGACGGTCGCCGAAGCCAGGTGCCTTGGCCGCTGCTACTTTAACGATGCCGCGCATGTTGTTCACAACCAACGTTGCCAGCGCTTCGCCTTCGATATCTTCAGCGATGATGGCAAGCGGTTTGCCTTGCTTGGCAACGGCTTCCAGTACCGGGAGCAGTTCGCGAATGTTGGAGATCTTCTTATCCACTAGCAGGATGTAAGGATCTTCAAGTTCAACCGCCATAGTGTCCTGGTTGGTAACGAAGTAGGGCGAGAGGTAGCCGCGGTCAAACTGCATACCTTCTACGACTTCCAGCTCGTCTTCGAAGCCACGGCCTTCATCGACAGTGATAACGCCTTCTTTACCGACTTTTTCCATCGCTTCAGCGATGATTTCGCCGATGCGCTTGTCGCCGTTGGCAGAGATAGTACCTACCTGAGCGATAGACTTGGTGTCGGTGCAGGGTACAGACATTGCCTGGATTTCTTTAACCGCTGCAGTAACCGCTTGGTCGATGCCGCGCTTAAGGTCCATCGGGTTCATGCCAGCCGTTACGCCTTTCAGGCCTTCAGCAACAATAGCTTGAGCCAGTACGGTAGCTGTCGTAGTACCGTCGCCCGCAGCGTCAGAAGTTTTAGACGCAACTTCTTTCACCATTTGTGCGCCCATGTTCTCGAACTTGTCTTTCAGTTCGATCTCTTTGGCAACTGATACACCGTCTTTAGTGACGGTCGGCGCACCAAAGGATTTGTCGAGCACAACGTTACGGCCTTTCGGGCCTAGAGTAACTTTTACCGCGTTGGCCAGGACGTCAATACCATGCGCCATACGTTTGCGTGCGTCATCAGAAAACTTAACTTGTTTAGCTGCCATGTTCGTTACTTCCTAGAATCGAATTGTAAAAGGTGAAAGTAAGTAGTCGAGGCGATGATTAGCCTTCAACGACCGCCAGGATGTCGGCTTCGCTCATGATCAAGACTTCTTCACCGTCGATTTTTTGCTTCTCAACGCCGAAACCATCTTTGAAAATGACGCTGTCGCCAACTTTAACGTCTAGCGGACGTACTTCGCCGTTATCGAGAATGCGACCGTTGCCTACTGCAAGAACTTCGCCACGCGTGGGCTTTTCTTGTGCATTGCCTGGCAGAACGATGCCACCAGCAGTTTTCTGTTCTTCTTCCACGCGACGAACAACGACGCGATCGTGCAAAGGACGGATTTTCATGCTCACGTTCTCCTGAGTATCGTCAAGGCCCGTATAGGGCAGATAGCTAAAACAAGATTCTCGAGGATGTCCCATCGAGAAATGAAGGTTCGCGACCTTCGTTGTTAATGGTGGCAATGTCACCATCGCCACCGAATTTGTATGCTGGTTCAAAAGTGGGGGCTTCAGTAGCCCTTTCAAGGGGGTGGCAGTGAAAAAAGTGTCTTTTGTTGGATTTTTTCTTGCTAATGCAGGCTAGCGTCACCGGGTAGTTTCATCACGGCTAATGAAATCGCCTTCCAGGGGAGTCTCTTTATGTGAGGTATTAGCATTGGAGTGGCTATTTTCGTGGTAAGTCGTGCCTTCACGACGATGCGTTTTGGTAGATGTTGCTTGCTCGCTATTCACTCTGGTTTTTAAACCCAGCCACATTAATGCGTTGTACATAAGCTGTCGGGCAGTGGGGAGCAAGCAAGCGATGCCCAATAGGTCGGAGAGAAAGCCGGGCGCCATCAGTAAAGCGCCGCCGAATATAAGTGCCGCGCCGGTTAGGAGCTCGCTGGACGGTAGCTCGCCGGCTTGCATGCGCTGGCGGGCGCGGGAAAAGGTGGCCACACCCTCTTTACGAATAAGATGAAGGCCAATAACACCGGTTGCCAGCACGAGCAGTAGGGTGGTTAATAAGCCTATTTGACTACCAATCGAAAATAGCAAAATAAAATCGAGTAAGGTAAACAAGGAAATAAAAACAAGAATAGGCATGGTGGACTCCGTAACAGGCGTAATCGCTCATTATTGTGTCAAATATGCAAAAAACAAGCGCCCGAAGGTCTTTGCCGGAAAGCCCTTTACTGACAAGGGGGCGCTCCTGGATAAACTCGAATTTTGAATGCACGCTTACATTAAAGGAGTAACGGATGCAGTTAACCGATAAAGTCATTGCAGTAACGGGCGGGGCGCGGGGATTAGGCTATGCCATTGCAGAGCGTTTGGGCCAGCAAGGTGCCGCGCTTGCACTGCTTGATAGGAGTGCTGAAGCGTTGGACCAAGCGGTCTCAACCCTTAAGTCACAAGGCATTCACGCCGAAGCGTTTGTCGTCAATGTTGCCGATGAGTCGTCAGTCATCACGGCGTTTGATGATATTGCGAAACGCATGGGTGCCATCAGTGGTTGCGTTAATAATGCGGGTATTACCGAAGATGCCTTGCTGGTAAAAGCACGTGATGGCCAGGTCGAAAAGCGCATGTCGCTAGAGAGTTGGCAGAAAGTCCTCAATGTTAATCTAACCGGTGTATTTCTATGCGGCCGTGAAGCGGCAACACAGATAATCAAAGCCGGACATGAAGGGGTGATTGTCAATATTTCGAGTATTTCCCGGGCTGGCAATGCGGGGCAAAGCAACTATGCCGCCGCGAAGGCGGGCGTTCATGCGTTAACCGTCACGTGGGGTAAAGAGCTTGCGCGCTATGGCATCCGCACCGGCACCGTGGCACCTGGGTTTATAGCGACCGAAATGACGGCGTCCATGCGCCCTGATATGTTAGAGCGGATCTCTTCAAGCGTGCCATTAAAGCACTTGGGGGAGCCGGATGATATTGCCAAAAGTGTCGCGTTTATATTTGATAACGACTATTTTAGCGCGCGTATTATTGAGTGCGATGGCGGCTTGCGGCTTTAGTATCGCCTGAGCTATCACTTGGCTTTTTTGCATCATCCTCTAGCCCAGCGGCGTCCTGGCGACTGCCCAGCTATCGATGCGTGTGGCACCTGCTTGTTGGGCAACGTTCGCTAATGCATTGATGGTCGCACCGGTAGTGATTACATCATCAATCAGCGTTATATGTGCTGGAAGTGGTGCTTTGATTGAGAAGGCTCCGTGCAAATTAGCCGCCCGTTCGTGTCGGTTTAAGCTACGCTGGGAAGCGACCAGCTTATTGCATTGAGCTTCCAGCACGACAAGGCCTGTACGCTTTGCCAGTTGCTCCGCCAACCATCGCGCTTGATTGAACCCTCGCTCGCGTGCTCGTTTGCGATGCATGGGGACTGCTATCAAGGCAGTGCCTAGGTCGTCGGGTATGCTCGCCAGCATAAGCTCTACCAGCAGCATCCCAGCACGAGGAGATGCCTTGAATTTGAAATCGTGCAGCAGCTCTTTAATCGATGCTTGAAAAAGCAAAGCAGCATGGGCGTGAGTGACCAGAGGCGGATCAAGCAAGCAGTGCCCACAGCGTCGTTGTGCTGGATGATCCAGGGGCTCGGCGCATTGTTCGCAACTTGAAACGTTCCAGGGTAATTCAGTAAAACAAGCTTGGCACCAGCCTAAGCCTCGACCCGCTGGCATTAAACAAAAGGCGCAGTAGCCCGGTAATGCCTTTTGAAGTTCCTTATGGGCCGCTTGCTGCCACGTTGACCTTAAACGCATACTGCTCCTGGAATGCTTTTGAATAATTATGTTGGATGATAGCGTTGACTTTTGCACCGCATATATATAATATACGTCTCGTCTTCTGCGGATGTGGTGGAATTGGTAGACACGCTAGATTTAGGTTCTAGTGCCGTAAGGTGTGGGAGTTCGAGTCTCCCCATCCGCACCAATTACTTGTTATCTCATAGTTATTGCTTAAATATCAATCGGCCAGCATCTGCTTGCCGATTTTTTTGTGTCTATTTTTCGCTACCCTCCTTCCTGCCCGCCTGACTTTTGCTCGCGGTTGCGCTAGCTTGATATTTCATTATTGCTTTGAGAAGGATCTCAATCATGGGATGGCTCAATGAGCACGCCCAGGCAATTTCTGCTATTGCCAGCGTCCTTACCCTGTTTGTTTGGGTTTTCTATGCTCAGCTTCTTTATAACGGCTATGTTCGGCAGCGACGTCCGCGAATTATTATTAACCGGGGCAAGGGCGTTGGGCTGGAGGCCTTGTGCTTAATAAGTAATATGAGCAATGAGGCTATCTATATTCAGCACCTGGTGGCTGTGCTACATGCCCAGGAAAGAGATTACGAACTCGATATTGTTGAATACCAACAGCAGGGCGATGAAGAGCATGAAGCCGCTTTCCGTACCCACCAGGGCCCGCTTAATTCAGGTGATTACATTCATATTCAGTCATTTGACAGGATACTGAAGCGGCTCCTTCAGCACTGGGATTTAAAAGAAGACACCATTAAACAGCAGAAACCTCAGCTTGAAATTCGGGTGATTGCCATCTATGGCTCAGAAGACATGCCGGTTGGTGCCGCACGCCATTTTCATCTTGATATTTCGGCTGAGCCCGCTCGACAGCTCAACCCTTGTGACGTGGATACACATCGTATGAATAGCAGGCGCGATCGTAAACGTGTCTTAAGTTGGGCACAAAATATAGAAATACATAAATCAGATTAGCCTGCTTTTGTCATGTAAATTTCTCCAGACTGCACGGTTTAAAGCTATGTGTTGTTATCTTCGTGCCCTTTTCCTCCAGGCGTTCCCCGAAGAAGGTGTACTAAAAGCAAAGGCTCAGTGCATCGATAGTGGGGCGTTCGTCAGAACGTTTCCATGCAATAGTTGATAAGATAGGCGCCCCGTTATGCAGGAGCGATCCATGTCACATCCTTTTAGTGCGCTTTCGCCCGACACGGTTATGTCGGCGGCCGAATCGGTTGATATTTGGCCCGCAGGCGAGCCTTTTGCGCTCAACAGTTATGAAAACCGTGTATTGATGTTTCGTGATGATGATGCTCGTCACTGGGTAATCAAGTTTTACCGTCCCGAGCGCTGGTCGGATGCTGCGATTCAAGAGGAGCATGATTTTTTAAAGGAATTAAGCGAGGCCGGGGTGTCGGTTGTCGCACCCTGGCGTAATAGCGCGGGGCAGTCATTGCATCATTACGCAGCGTTTCGCTTTGCTCTTTTCCCCCAGTGTGCAGGCCAGGCGCCTGAGCTTGATAATCCTGAACACCTCTTTGCGCTGGGCGAAGTGTTAGGTCAGCTGCATAACGTATCGCTGCGCAAGGTATTTCAACACCGCCCGCGCTTGGAGCTGGAAAGCGGTATAGAAGAGGCACGGCAGCGCGTTGTGGGCAGCCAATGGCTCGACAAGTTTCAGCGTCGGGCGTATGACGCGGTGATTCAAAAGCTGCAGCATCGGTTGGCGCCCAAGGCGTTGGACCCAGCATCGTTAATACGTTGCCACGGTGATTGTCATTTAGGGAACGTACTGGGCCGAGATGAGCATTTTTCCCTGGTCGATTTTGATGACTGTGCGATGGCGCCCGCCATACAGGATATATGGATGTTGCTGCCCACTGATGAGCCGGATAGCTGGCGGGCGCAGCTAAGTGAGATTAGTGAAGGCTATGAGGAGTCACTAGCGTTTCCTCATGAGCAGATGTCGCTCATTGAGCCGCTAAGGGCTTATCGCTTGATTCGGCATAGCGCCTGGTTGGTTTCGCGCTGGGACGATCCGGCGTTTCCGCGTGCCTTTCCCTGGATGGCAGATAGCGGCTACTGGGATCAGCATATCCGTCAGTTAGAACAGCAGTGTTTACAGCTTGAGCGTCCTGTTTGGTTGGCTTAATAGATCTTTTGACCCCTCTGTTGTCGTAAAAATTATACGTTGAGCGCCTTAAAAGTCGTTGCGACGCTGCCACCGAGTGGCCAGGTACGTTAAAATAAGTGCATAAATCGCCTTTGGTACGTTTAGTGGTTTCTGTATGCTTGGGCATTGTTTTGTAAGGTTGTTTTGCTTGCGTGCTGGTTACTTGATAAAGCAATAACGAGCGAGTGAGCGGGCACCGCTTTAATGAGAATGACTATGACCGACGATATCGCCCAGCACTATCGCCAAATTATTACCGCCCTTGGCGAAAACCCGGACCGCGAAGGGCTGCGGGATACACCAAAGCGTGCAGCCAAAGCCATGCAGTTTTTAAACGCGGGCTATCAGCAGTCGCTGGAAGAGATTATCAACGGCGCGGTGTTTGAATCGAAGACCGATGAAATGGTGTTAGTAAAAAACATTGAGCTTTACTCAATGTGTGAGCACCACTTATTGCCGTTTATTGGCAAGTGTCATATTGCCTACTTACCTGATGGCAAGGTGTTAGGGCTTTCCAAATTTGCGCGCATCGTTGATATGTATGCGCGGCGTATGCAGATTCAGGAAAGCCTGACTCGTGAAATTGCCGATGCCGTCCAGCAGGTAACCGGTGCGAAAGGAGTAGCGGTTGTCGTTGAGGCGCGCCATTTATGCATGATGATGCGCGGCGTTGAGAAGCAGAATTCGAGCATGTCGTCATCGGTAATGCTGGGTGGATTCCGTGACAACCCCGCGACGCGCCAGGAATTTCTAACGCTTATTAACTAAACGAATTTCTCCACGGCCAGGATGACCATATTTGCCAAACACTTGGTTAAATACGCCGTTTCGTCTTAGCATGAAAGCGTAAATATGAGCCCACAGGGCCATCCTTTGGCCAGGAGTCTGTCATGGAAGCGCTAAAAGAGACACAGCTGTATTGCCCCTTTGCCTATATCGACGGCAGTTGGGTAGCGGCTGAAAGTGGAGAACAAATTAACGTTATTAACCCCGCTACAGGCAAACCGGTGGGGGATATGCCGCGATTAGGTAAAGCTGAAACCGAGCGTGCCATTGACGCTGCTGATGCCGCTTTGCCTGCCTGGAGGGCATTGACCGCTCAAGAGCGGGCTGACATGTTGCTTAAGTGGCATGATCTGATGCTTGAGCATCAGCACGACCTTGCACTGCTGATGACCTATGAGCAGGGCAAGCCGGTTAAAGAGGCTGAGGGCGAAATTGCTTACGCCGCCAGCTTTCTGCGCTGGTTTGCCGAAGAGGCGCGGCGTGTATATGGCGAGACCATTCCTGCAGCAAAAGCCAACCAGCGTATTGTGGTAACCAAACAGCCGGTGGGCGTTGTAGGAGCGATTACTCCGTGGAATTTCCCCGCAGCGATGATCACGCGTAAAGCAGGTGCAGCGCTAGCAGCAGGTTGTACCATTATCGTTAAGCCCGCTAGCCAAACGCCTTTCTCGGCAACGGCGCTGGCGCTCTTGGCTGAGCGAGCAGGGATACCCCGCGGCGTCTTTAATGTGGTGCCAGGCAGCGCCGCTGACATTGCTGAAGCGTTAACCCAGTCGCCCAAGGTGCGCAAAATCACCTTTACTGGCTCTACGGAAGTAGGCCGGATGCTGATGGAAAAAGCGGCGCAGCATGTGCAAAAAATATCGCTTGAGCTGGGCGGAAACGCGCCGTTTATCGTTTTTGAAGATGCTGACCTTGATGCCGCCGTTGAGGGCGCGATGGCAGCCAAGTTCCGCAATGCAGGCCAAACGTGCATTTGCACCAATCGGTTTTTAGTTCAGTCCAGTGTGATTAACGCGTTTTGCGAAAAGCTCGCGGTTGCCATGAACAGTGAGCTGCATGTTGGCGATGGTGCTCAGCCAGGCAGCAATATTGGCCCGCTCATTGATGAAAATGGGGTCAAGAAAGTCAGCGAACACGTTCAGGACGCTATTGATAAAGGTGCTGAGTTGCTGCTGGGCGGTCATCCGCATCCGTTAGGCGGTAACTTCTTCACGCCTACGTTAATCAGCTTTGCCGATGCCAGCATGAAGGTTGCTCAGGAAGAGACGTTTGGCCCGCTAGCGGCGGTGTTCCCGTTCGACGACGAAGAGACCGCTATCGAAATGGCCAATGATACGCAGTATGGGCTGGCGTCCTATTTCTACTCCAGCGATCTTGCTCGTGTATGGCGCGTGGCTGACGCGCTTGAATACGGCATGGTGGGCATTAATACCGGGGCTATTTCCAATGCGTCGGCGCCGTTTGGTGGTGTCAAGGCGTCAGGGCTTGGCCGTGAAGGTGGTCATCAGGGGCTGGAGGAGTACCTAGAAACCAAGTATTTATGTATTGACCTTGGCTAGTGTCGGTTAAGGCATTCTGAGCGTTATATTCATAAAAAAACCTCGCAAGCAGTGCTTGCGAGGTTTTTATGGTGCTAGCGCTAAAGCACAGCTTAGTGACGGAAGTGGCGCATCCCGGTGAAGACCATGGCAATGCCCGCTTCGTTGGCAGCATCAATCACTTCCTGGTCGCGCATGGAACCACCAGGCTGAATAACGGCGGTGATGCCCGCAGCAGCGGCGGCATCAATGCCATCACGGAAGGGGAAGAAGGCATCAGACGCCATAACGGAACCAGGTACAGAAAGGTTCTCGTCGGCCGCTTTGATGCCCGCAATTTTAGCGGAGTACACGCGACTCATCTGGCCTGCGCCCACGCCAATGGTTTGGCCTGCTTTGGCATACACAATGGCGTTGGATTTGACGAACTTGGCAACGCGCCATGCGAACGCCAAATCTCGCAGCTCCTGTTCTGAAGGTGCACGCTCGCTGACCACAGTAAGCTCGTCGCGAGTCACCATGCCCTGATCGCGCTCTTGTACCAGCAAACCTCCGTTAACCCGCTTGAAATCAAAGGCGGGCTGGAGGTTGCCAGGCCAATGAGCGCTGACATCCAGCAGGCGGACGTTTTTCTTTTCAGCGATAATCGCAACGGCCTCATCGCTTACCCCGGGTGCAATAATAACCTCAACAAACTGACGGTCAACAATTGCTCGCGCGGTATCGGCTTCAAGCGGTGTGTTGAAGGCAATAATGCCGCCGAAAGCACTGGTAGGGTCGGTTGCAAACGCTTTGTCATAAGCCTCAAGCGCCGTAGAGCCGATGGCAACGCCACAGGGGTTAGCGTGTTTAACAATCACGCACGCCGTTTCATCAAACGCCTTGACGCACTCAAAAGCCGCATCGGTATCGGCAACATTGTTAAATGAAAGCGGTTTGCCTTGCAGCATGGTAGCTGTCGCAACACTGGGTTCAGACGCCGCAGGGTCAACGTAAAAGGCGGCCTGCTGATGCGGATTTTCGCCGTAACGCATGTCCTGCTTTTTATGCAACTGAAGATTAAAGGTACGCGCGAAGGTGGCATCGCTCTCGCTGACTTTACGGCCCAAGTACTCGGCAATAGCGCCGTCGTAGCCCGCGGTGTGCTCAAACGCTTTAACCGCAAGGTCAAAGCGTGTGGCGGTGCTCACCTGGCCATCATTGGCGGCCAGTTCTTCAAGCACGCGCGTGTAGTCGTCGGCGTTAACTACGATGGTGGTGTACGCGTGGTTTTTAGCGCAGGCACGGACCATGGTGGGGCCGCCAATATCGATATTTTCGATGGCGTCTTCCAGGCTGCAGTCAGGTTTGGCAACGGTGGCTGCAAACGGGTAGAGATTAACCACGACCATATCAATCGGGGTGATATCGTTGTCAGCCATTACCGCGTCATCCTGACCACGGCGCGCCAGAATACCGCCGTGAATTTTAGGATGCAGCGTTTTCACTCGGCCATCCATGATCTCAGGGAAGCCCGTATGTTCGGATACTTCGGTGACCGGGATGGCGTTTTCCTGTAACAAGCGGAAGGTGCCGCCCGTGGACAGTAGCTCAATGCCGCGCTCGGTAAGGCTGCGGGCAAACTCAACAATACCCGTTTTATCGGACACGCTTAACAGCGCGCGGCGAACAGGAGTAGCGGTACTATCAACCATGAATAAGCTCGTGTGCAGAGTGGAACAATAAAAACAACAACGCCCCATGGTTATGGGGCGTCACCTTCGATAAGACCGTAAATCTTGAGTTTCTTGCGCAGCGTACCGCGGTTTAATCCCAGTACATCAGCGGCGCGTGTCTGGTTGCCTTCGGTATGCTCCAGCACGCAGGCCAGCAGCGGCGCTTCTACTTCGGCCATCACCATGGCGTACAGGTCGGTGGCCTGACTGCCATCGAGATGCTCGAAGTAGCGGCGCATGGCAGACTCCACGGCCTCTCTTAACGGCTGCGGCGGGGCACTTGCCGCTGGGTCAGCGAGCGTACCCGCTAGTCGCGAGGGTAACTCGCTAGAAAGAAGATCGCGTTCGTTCATGCAGCATGGGTTCCTTTGGCTAATAGACGCTTGTCTGCGTCAAACGCCATGGCGTCGTTAATCCAATCAAATTGTGTTTCAGGTGATGCCAACGCATTGAATTGCTGTTTTAGCTCGCGGCGCTTTGTATCGCAAAAGCGCAGATCACTTTCGAGATACCAGCCAATATGCTTGCGCGCAATGCGTACACCCATCGTGTCGCCATAAAAGGCGTGCAGCGCCGCTACATGCCCGGCCAGCACGTGACGACGCTCCTCCAGGCTTGGCAAAGCCAACTGCTCGCCATGCTGTAGGTAATGGGTTATTTGCTTGAAAATCCAAGGATTACCCTGGGCGCCACGTCCAATCATTACCGCATTCGCGCCGGTATAGCGTAGGACATCGGCTGCTTTTTCAGGACTTGTAATATCACCATTGGCAATCACTGGGATGGACAGACACGATTTGATATCGGCGATCGTGTCGTACTCTGCCCAACCAGTATAGCGCTGTTCGCGATGTCGGCCATGAACGGCGAGCGCCTGAATGCCTGCATCTTCTGCCAACCGAGCAATTCTCACGCCATTGTTGGATTCGGCGCACCAACCGGTACGGATTTTCAAGGTAACCGGCACATCCACCGCCTTGACCACCGCATCTAAAATATCGGCTACCAAGGCCTCATCGCGCAGTAGCGCTGAGCCAGCCGCCTTGTTGCAGACCTTCTTTGCCGGGCAGCCCATATTGATATCGATAATCTGAGCGCCCAGTTCGACGTTAAGCCGTGCCGCCTGAGCAAGCATCTGGGCGTCGCCACCGGCAATTTGCACGACCCGTGGGTCGGGCTCACCCGTATGGTCCATCCGTAGTTGGGACTTTCGGGTATGCCACAGGCTGGGGTCTGAGGTGACCATTTCGCCTACTACCCAGCCAGCGCCCAGCCGCCGGCAAAGCTGGCGAAAAGGGCGGTCGGTCACGCCTGCCATCGGCGCCAGTATGACCTGATTGGGCAAGCTGTAAGGGCCGATAGATGTCGATTGTTGCGTGGCTAATGTCATGGAGTTTGCGCTGCTGGATAAGCGAGTAGGCGTTCAGGGGGGCGTATGATACGCCTACTCGGAAGCGGAATGAAGGCTGTTTTGAAGATTAACCGGGTCGATGGCCTGTTAGTCTCACCCAGCCTTCACGAATGACAGGTTCATCCATCATTATGCCTTCTGCTTCGTAGGCCTTAAGCACGTCCTGGGCCTGGTTGGCAAGAATGCCTGACAGCGCAAGAAGCCCCTTCGGCGCGACATGTCCCGCAATCGTTGGCGCTAACTCCACCAGGGGGCCGGCTAAAATATTCGCAGTGACAATCGGGTAAGGGCCGCCTGTTAACTGCTCCGGATAATAGAGCGCGAGATTTTGCTCTGCAATATGATTGCGTTCGGCGTTATCGCGGCTAGCCTGCAGCGCCTGAGGGTCAATATCCGTGCCATCGGCGTGCTGAGCACCCAGCTTAAGCGCGGCAATGGCGAGAATGCCCGAGCCGCAGCCAATATCCAGCACGTTCTTGTCGCCAAGCGTGCCATCAACGGCTAACTGATCAAGCCATTCAAGGCACAGTGCGGTAGTAGGATGAGTGCCGGTGCCGAAGGCTAAGCCTGGGTCAAGAATCAGATTGACCGCGCCTGCTTCAGGCGGTGTATGCCAGCTAGGAACAATCCATAAGCGCTGGCCCATCTGGAGCGGTTTGAAGTCATCCATCCACTCGCGTTCCCAGTCGCGGTCGGCCAGCAGCTCATACTCAATGGTGGGGCAGGATTCATCGGGCATTTGTTGCGCCCAAGCGCTTTCGATGCGGGCCAGCATGCTTTCCACGCCCTCTAGGTCATCGTACAGGCCGGTCAGAATGGTATCCTGCCAAAGCGGCGTGGTGCCGCGTTCTGGCTCAAAGACGGGGTCATCATGGGCATCCTGAAGCCCAATGGCGGTAGCTCCCTCTTCAAGCAGTAGCTCTTCCAGAAGTTCAGCCTGTTCAGGCGCTACGTGGGCTTTGAGTTGCAGCCAAGGCATGGGGAGTCTCCGCGGTAGGCATAATCGATAACGGGGTGGGCTTGGCCACCCCGTTGGGTATTACTCGGCAACACTATGAAATGCTTGCTTGGCACATGGAGCGTTTAGCCGGCAAGTTTCTTTTCTAGATAGTGAATGTTGACACCGCCCTGGCGGAATTGGCTATCGCGCACCAGGTCTTTCTGTAGGTCAATATTGGTTTTGATACCTTCGACCAGCAGCTCATCCAGCGCATTACGCATGCGCGTTAACGCGATCTCACGATCCTCGCCCCAGGTGATCAGCTTGCCAATCAGTGAGTCGTAGTGTGGCGGAACGGTATAGCCTGTATACAGGTGAGAATCCATGCGCACGCCCAAGCCGCCTGGGGCGTGATACAGCGTCACTTTGCCTGGTGATGGCATGAACGTGCGTGAGTCTTCCGCGTTGATCCGACATTCAAACGCGTGGCCGTTAAGCTTAACGTCTTCCTGGCGAATCGACAGTGGTAAGCCTGACGCAATACGCAGCTGTTCTTTGACGATATCCACGCCGGTGACCATTTCCGTTACCGGATGTTCAACCTGAACACGTGTGTTCATCTCGATAAAGAAGAACTTGCCATCTTCGTACAGGAACTCGAACGTACCGGCGCCGCGGTAGTTAATTTCAATACAGGCCTGGCGGCACGCTTCCAGTACGTCGGCACGTGCTTTCGGGTCGAGGCCGGGGGCAGGCGCTTCTTCAAGTACTTTTTGATGGCGGCGTTGCAAAGAGCAGTCGCGGTCATAGAGGTGGATCGCATTGCCCTGACCATCGGCCAGAACTTGTACTTCCACATGGCGCGGTTTCTCAAGGAATTTTTCCATGTAAACCGTGCCATCGCCAAACGCTGCCTGGGCTTCGTTTTGGGTAATGCTAATGGCGGACAGTAACTGGTCTTCTGAATGCACGACCCGCATGCCACGACCACCGCCACCAGCCGCTGCCTTGATAATAACGGGATAGCCTACACGCACGCCAGCCGCCAGGCTTGCGGCTTCATCATCGCCCAAGGGGCCATCAGAGCCAGGTACGGTAGGTACGCCCGCCTTCTTCATGGCTTCAATGGCGCTCACTTTGTCGCCCATTAAGCGAATGGTTTCAGCGCGCGGACCAATAAAGGTAAAGCCGGAGCGCTCAACCTGCTCGGCAAAATTGGCATTTTCAGACAAAAAGCCATAGCCGGGATGAATGGCGCTTGAGTCGGTCACTTCGGCAGCGCTAATCAGCGCGGGAATATTCAAGTACGACTGGGCCGAAGAGGCCGGGCCAATGCACACTGCCTCATCCGCCAAGCGTACGTGCATCAGCTCGCGGTCAGCCTTGGAGTGTACGGCGACGGTTTTGATGCCCAGCTCTTTACATGCCCGTAAAATACGTAGGGCTATCTCGCCGCGGTTCGCGATAAGTACCTTGTCCAGCATGGGAGAGTCCACCCGTGTTGATGTGAAAGATTAAGCGAGGACGATCATGGGTTGATCAAATTCCACCGGCTCACCATCTTCCACCAGGATGGCTTCAACCACGCCGTCGCGATCAGCTTCAATCTGATTCATCATTTTCATCGCTTCAACGATACATACCGTGTCGCCTTGCTTAACGGTGTCGCCTACTTCAACAAACGATTTTGCACCCGGTGCCGGGCTGCGGTAGAAGGTGCCCACCATCGGCGAGTTAACGGCTTCACCGCGGAAGCTTGCGCTGGCAGGCTCCGCATCAACGCTGGGCGCTGTAGGTGCTGCGGGAGCCGGTGCAGGCGCTGCAAAAGGTTGGGAATACTGGGGCATTGGCTGGGGCTGCCAGGTAGCACCGTTAGGATGGCGGCTGATGCGTACTGACTCTTCGCCCTCCTGAATTTCAATTTCGCTAATGTTGGATTCTTCGAGCAGTTCGATCAGTTTTTTTACTTTGCGAATATCCATATTGGGCCCCGTAGATAGATGAAGGTTGCTGCCTAACACGCTAGTGATAACGCTTAAGTATCGCAATATTTAGCGCGCAGTAAACCAAGTTAAGAAAAGAAGAGAACGCAGCATGATGGCGAACGTTACCCCTCTAACAGCTTAAAAATCGAGCATTTAACTAATGTGGAGGCGGAGTTTGCCGAAAAAAGCGGAACATGTCCAGCGCTAGTCCAGTGCAGATCCGAGGCATAAAACGCGGTATGCCTTGATGGCTATCTTTACCGTTTAGCGAAGAGCATGCTGTTATCGGTACTCAACAATTGCCCCCAGGGTACAAATAAAGTTCAGGCTTTTAGCTTAATAGCCACTGTTTTAAGGATGAAAGATGCTCTGCAAGCGCGTTGGCGGTGACCTCCCCTTGGATCCGCGCTGGGCGTATTTCTGCACCTTGATCAAAGAACAGCAGGCTGGGCGGCCCAAAAAGCTGGTACTGGTTAAGTAGCTGCCTACTTTCAGGGGTCGTATCGGTGACATCGACGGCAATTAGCGTGAAGCCTTCCAGCGCCTCAATAACACGTGGGTCTGGATAAACTTCACGCTCCATCACTTTGCATGAAATACACCAGTCAGCGGTGAAGTGGACAAAGGCGGGTTGATGGGCACTGTCTGCCTGAGCAAGAGCTGAGCGTAGTTCATCCAGGCTATCCACGGTTACAAAATCAAGCGCCGTTTCTTGAGTGGCTGTAGCACTATGGGAAAAGCGCAGCGGTTGAAGCGGGTTATTATTGCCCTGAGCTGCGCCCAAAACGAGGGCAACCCCCCAGGCAAGCAGCATCAACCCCAGCGTTTGTCGCGCACGCGACCAACCTAACGGTGGGTTCAGACGTAACGCGCCCAGCGCCAGCGCGCTGCCTATCGCCAGTGCTGCCCAGAGCAAGAGTCCTACAGGCCCGGCTACAAGACGCTCGATCATCCAAATGGCCACACCCAGCAGCAATAAACCAAAGCCGGTCTTAACGCCGTTCATCCAGGCGCCTGTTCGCGGCAGTAGGGTAACGCCCAGCGTGCCGACCAGTAGCAGCGGTAACCCCATGCCAAGGCCCAGCGCAAAAAGAACCGCGCCCCCAATAGCAGCGTCGCCGGTAGAGGAAATAAAGACCAACGCACCGGCAAGCGGCGCGGTAACGCAGGGCGATACCACCAGTACCGAAAGCGCGCCTGCCAAGGCGAGCCCTCCCGGGCCACTGCGTTGCGCCCGAGCTTGCCACGCCTCGATGCGGTGGGTCATGCGTGACGAGAAACGTAACTCGAAGGCGCCAAACATGGCGAGCGCAAACAGCGTGAAAAGTAACCCAAACGCTATTAATACAGGCGCCGACTGAAGGCGGGCCTGCAAGTTTAGGCCTGCCCCAAAGAGTCCCATTAAGACACCGACAACGGCGTAGGTCGTCGCCATGCCCAACACATAGCTTGCCGAAAGAACAAACGCACGCGGTTTAGTTGGATTTTGACCAACGATGATCGAGGAAAGAATGGGAATCATGGGTAAAACGCAGGGCGTAAATGTTAAACCCAGCCCGGCAATAAAGAAAAGACCCAAGGCCAGCGGCAGGCTTGCCTCGCTTAGTAAGGCGCTAAAGCGGCTGTCGGCACTTTGCGGTGTGTTCAGCGCTTGACGAGAAGTGTTGAGGTTTTCCGGCTCAGCGCTGCTCGCCGCTTGGGCAGGCGCGGCAACGCCAGTTGATGGGTGGCTGTTTTCGGCTAACCATTGGGTATATTGAGCAGGCGGCTGTGACTCAGCGGCCTGTAGCGGTACCTGTTCAGGTGGGTAGCAAAGCCCGGCATCGGCGCAGCCTTGAAAGGTAAGCTCAATGTCGATGGGGCCTGAATAAACGTGTTCAAGCGGTGTCTCAAACACCAGTATGTCGCGAAAGGTGTAGACATCGCCCATAAATTCGTCATTGGTAAAGGTGCCTTCGGGTAGAGCAGGGCTACCCAGTGCCACAGAAGGCGTTTGGCTTTTAACGTCAAACTGATGTCGGTAAAGGTAATAGTCTTCAGCACTTTGAATGCCGATATAAAGTGTTTCGCCATCGTGCCAAGCGGTAGGCTGAAATGCCTCCATTACGGGCAGAAACTGATCGTTGCTGCTGGATGAAAACCATTGTGCGTGGGCGAATAATGGTAGCCAGCAGAGTAGCCAGAATAAACCTAATCGTTTGACGGATAACACGATACATCCTTAACGGCGATATGGCTGAAAAGCACCCGCATTAACATGGCGCATAATATGGAACGAGCGCTTGTAGCACTTGTGAAAGATCCACGCGCAGTGATAAAAAATGGCTAGTGGGTGTAATAAGAAGGCCGCCTATTGGCGGCCTTCTTAATAGAGACAAAACAGCGCGTTTAGTTCACTTACGCCTTTTGGTAAGCGGCCGCTGATTTTTCAATAGCTTTACGCGCTGCTTCAACGCCTTCCCAGGACTCAACTTTTACCCACTTGCCTTTTTCAAGGTCTTTGTAGTTTTCAAAGAAGTGGGCGATTTGCTGACGCAGAAGCTCGGGTAGGTCGGTAACTTCCTGTACGTCATCATAAAGCGTGCTGAGTTTGGGGTGCGGTACGCATACCAGCTTGGCATCTTCACCTGCTTCATCGGTCATGTTCAGGATGCCGATGGGGCGCGCACGAATAATGCTGCCAGGCGCTACCGGGTGCGGTGTTACTACTAAGGCGTCGAGTGCATCGCCATCATCAGCCAGCGTATGGGGGATAAAGCCGTAGTTGGCGGGGTAGAACATTGGGGTCGCCATAAAACGATCAACCAATAGTGCGCCCATATCCTTATCAATTTCGTATTTGATAGGCGAGTGGTTCGCAGGAATCTCGATCGCCACGTAAATATCGTTCGGCAAATCCTTTCCGGCTGGGATGTTATCGAAGTTCATCGTTGAGTCCTTAGAAGTTCTTGGGTGTTGCAGTGGCTAAGCAATTGATGCGTTGCACGAATAGTCGGGAATTATACGAAGATGGCTGGGCGATTGCCAATGCAACATGGGCGCAGCGCCGACGCTATCGCTTAATGGTAGCGGTAATTTGCTTTTATCGCAGTGGTCGCGACGTTTGGTGGGCATCGCAGTAAAGCCGTTGCGTGTATTATAGCGACCATGAAGTTCTGTCATGAAATTCTATCATGAAATTCTGTCATGAAGTTATGTTGAGCGGTTCGCCAAGGAGGATGAGTGGGGCATGCCCAGTTGCTGATCAGTTATGGTCAAGCGTTTGTTGCGCCTGACCGACGTTTGCATCGCAGCTCCATGTCGGTGCGTTTCCCTGATGCACCGCTATTAAAGGTCAAAGGGGGCTGCGCCGTTATCAGCGACTCTGTGTCGCGCAATGCGCTGGCCAAACAGGCGGGTGATTTAAGTGTGCGTGGCTTTCTAGCGGATTACTTTTCTACGCCAGACCATTGGGATACTAAAACGTCAGCAACACGCGTGCTACGTGCGCTCAATAGCTGGTGTTACAGCCAAAGCCAGCATGTAAAAGAGGGTGGCTTTGTTTCCTCAATGTCGGTGGTTGTCTTTCGTAAGTGCGAAGCGCACCTGTTTCATATGGGGGACACGCTGGTATTTCGCTTACGGGGCGCTGAGTTTGAACAGCTAACGCGAGACCATGTGACCGATATTGGCGGCTACCACTATCCGTCCCGGGCGCTGGGAATGGATGGCAGTGTGGACATCGACTATACCCATCTGGGCCTTAAACAGGGCGATATTTTTCTGTTCACCACGCGTGGCGTGCGCGGTACGCTGTTGCCTTCCGACTATGTACGCTTGATTCGCCAGGATGCTAGTGACCTGGATGCAGCTTGCGAACGCCTGGCCAGTGAAGCCAAGCAGCGCGCCCAAGAGCGAGGCTACGGTGGGGATCAATTTTGCTTTCAGTTGGTGCGTATTGATGAGTTACCGGAAGAGTCGCCGGACGACCCAGGGCTGATTTACGGTGATTTGCCGATTCCGCCTGAACTTGCGCCAGGCGAGCGGCTTGATGGGTTGGAAGTGATAGAAGTGCTGTCGCGTAATGCGCAGTCTCGTGTCTATCGGGTAAGAGACGTGCATACCGAGCGTGAAATGGCAATGAAGGCGCCAAGCCCTGAGCTATCGCTCCGTAATGCCTATCTGGAGCATTTCCTGCTTCAGCAGTGGATCGTTGAGCGGGTTAATTCGCCTTTTATCGCTAAGGTCGTAAAGCCCTCAAGACCACGCCGCTATCTTTACTACTTGATGCAGCATGTTGAAGGGGACACGTTGCGCCAGTGGGCCGAGCGGCATCCTCAGGCCAGCCTTATCCAGCGCTTGGATATCGCAAACCAGCTGGGTAAGGCCGTGCAGGCGCTGCACCACCGCGACATTATTCATCAGCAGATTACGCCGGATAATATTTTAATTGATAGCCACGGTAAGCTGGTGCTCAACGATTTTAGCGCGTGCCATATGCGTGAGGTGGACGGTCACCGGCATTCAGGTGAGTTGTTGCGCCAAATTGGTTTTAACGAACACACCGCGCCTGAGTATGCATTGGAAGATAGCATTGGCCGCCGCAGCGATCAGTACTCCCTCGCTTCAACCGTCTACTGGCTGTTAACCGGAGAGCTACCTTACCAACTTACCCCGAACAAGTTGCGCAGCCATACGGATTTAGAAGAACTTAGCTATCGCAGCTCGCGAACTCATAATCCGGAAATTACCCAAGAGCTGGATGATGCCTTACGGCGTGCATTGGACCCACAGCGTGCGCTGCGCTTTAGGCGTCAGTCAGAGTTTCTACATGCACTGCGAGTTCCGCTAGGCCGTTTACCTGTTCAAGAGGACTCTCGCCAGGAGCCACGTCGTCATTTCTGGCAAGGCGTCGCCGGAGTGTTGCTGCTGTTATTGGTACTTTCGTGGCTATTAAGGTGATGTGCTAGCTAAAAAAACGGGCGATGAGATAATCATCGCCCGTTTTGGTTACCGCCGTTGGCAACCCCGAAAGGGGTGGCACCTTATAGCGTAAACGTGGGGAGTTTTTGGTCCACTTTGGCAAGTTGCAGCTTAGCCACTTTGGGCAAGCCGTTCTCAAAGGGCGGGAAGTCTTCGCCTTGAATCAACGGTGAGAGGTAATCACGGCATGCCTGGGTAATCGCAAAGCCGCTTTCACTGATAAAATCACGCGGCATGAACTTTTCCTGGTTGGCAATCTGGGCCAACGGCGCGGAAATGACATCCCACTGATAGGGTGATTGAGAAATACGGCGAATCGCGGGCATCATCGAGTTCTTACCTGCCAGCGCGAGCGTCACGGCTTCACGGCCAACCGCATAGGCTTGTTCAACGTCTGTTTTCGAGGCCAGGTGGCGAGCTGCACGCTGTAAGTAGTCAGCGACGGCCCAGTGATACTTGTAGCCCAGGTCTTGCTTGATCATGCCGGCAAGCGTAGGCGCAACACCACCCAACTGGCGATGACCAAAGGCATCGGTATTGCCTGCATCGGCCAGGAAGGTGCCGTCTTCATAACGTGCGCCTTCTGATACCACGATGACGCAGTAGCCGTTCTGTTTCACGCTTTCCTCAACCCGCGCCATGACGGCTTTACGGTTGAAGGCGATCTCGGGGAAAATAATCAAGTGAGGCGGTTCACCTTCGCCTTCACCGGCTAATCCGCCCGCCGCTGCAATCCAGCCAGCATGGCGTCCCATCACTTCAAGCACGAAGACTTTGGTAGATGTTGCGCACATGGAGGCGATATCGAGAGAGGTTTCACGAGTAGAGGTGGCAATATATTTGGCAACGCTACCAAAACCCGGGCTGTTATCGGTAATCGGCAGGTCGTTATCCACGGTTTTAGGCACGTGAATAGCGGTTAGCGGGTAGCCCAGCTTTTCTGAAAGTTGAGAGATCTTCAGGCAAGTGTCGGCACTGTCGCCACCACCGTTATAGAAGAAGTAGCGAATATTATGTGCCTTAAATACCTCAATTAACCGCTCGTACTGAGTGCGATGGGTATCTATATCTTTTAGCTTATAGCGGCAAGAACCGAATGCACCGCCGGGCGTATAGCGTAATGCGGCAATCGCTTCGTCGCTTTCCTGAGTAACATCAATGAGGTCTTCGGTTAATGCGCCAATAATGCCGTTATGGCCCGCGTATACCTTGCCAATTTGTTCGGGAGCTTGTCGGCATGCTTCGATAACGCCGCAGGCGCTGGCGTTAATAACGGCGGTAACGCCGCCTGACTGGGCGTAAAAGGCATTATACTGAGCCATTGAAACGTCTCATCTTTTGAAAAGCGAAAAAATAAAGCACACAGAAAGCGTTGAACGCCTTCATCAACAGTGCATGTAAAGTGGCGAAGTTTAGCGTAAAGCCCACGTCACTGCATCCAGCCAACGGGTTATTCACCGTCGTCCATGTCCTGCTCTCGTTGGGCCAGGCGCCATCCACCCAGGTCTTTATAACGGTTAACCATGGCGCAGAATAACTCCGCCGTGCGTTCGGTATCGTAGCGTGCTGAGTGTGCTGCTTTATTGTCAAATTCGATACCGGCCGCACGGCAGGCTCGGGCCAGTACGGTTTGGCCGTAAACAAGGCCTGCCAGTGTCGCGGTGTCAAAACTTGAGAAAGGGTGGAACGGGTTGCGTTTAACGTTGCAACGATTAGCGGCAGCGTTAAGAAAACCCTGATCAAACGCAGCATTATGGCCGACTAAAATGGCGCGCGAACATCCGTGGGCTTTTATAGATTTGCGTATAGGGCGGAAAATTTCACCCAGCGCTTCTGTTTCGCTGAGCGCTACCTGGCGGCGTAGCGGGTCATCCAGATTAATACCGGTAAAGTCCAGCGCTGACTGTTCAACATTGGCCCCTTCAAAGGGTTGAATGTGATAAGCGTAGGTCGCATCAGGCAGCAGATTTCCTTCCGGGTCCATGGTGAGCGTGACGGCTGCAATTTCAAGCACGGCATCACTTTGGGCATTGAAGCCACCCGTTTCTAAATCAATGACAACCGGCAGATAACTGCGAAAACGTTGGGCCATTAATTCGCGGGCAATTGCCTCGCTCATGCAGCTCTCCTTAAGTACAGCGAGTAATCGTCAAAAATGGGCGGTAGGCCGCCTCCTGGATGGTGTGATTCTAGCAGCTTTCTGTATAAGGCGTCGCTGACGGTATTCGCTAGCCATAGAGAACGCTATACTTGGCGTTTACTTTGATATGTTGTGCGCTTAAAGGCGCCGTATTCGCTGGTGAGCGTAGTTTCATACACGTGGTTTTTATAAACGGTTTTATAAACAAGGAGCAAAGAATGTCCGATGTCAAAAAGGTTGTGCTGGCATATTCAGGCGGCCTGGACACCTCTGTAATCGTTAAGTGGTTGCAAGAAACTTACAACTGCGAGGTAGTGACCTTTACTGCCGACATCGGTCAAGGCGAAGAAGTCGAGCCGGCTCGCGCGAAGGCACAGGCACTAGGTGTTAAAGAAATTTACATTGAAGATTTGCGCGAAGAGTTTGTACGCGACTATGTCTTCCCAATGTTCCGTGCCAATACCGTTTATGAAGGCGAGTATTTGCTGGGCACCTCAATTGCACGCCCGCTAATCGCCAAGCGGTTGATCGAAATCGCCAATGAAACCGGCGCCGATGCTATCTCTCACGGTGCAACCGGTAAAGGTAACGACCAGGTGCGCTTTGAGCTGGGCGGTTACGCACTGAAACCTGGCGTTAAAGTGATTGCGCCGTGGCGCGAGTGGGATCTGACGTCTCGTGAAAAGCTGATGGCTTACTGCGAAGAGCACAATATCCCGGTCGACTTCTCCAGCAAGAAGAAGAAATCGCCGTACTCCATGGACGCCAACCTGTTGCATATCTCGTACGAAGGCGGCATTTTGGAAGATCCGTGGGCCGAAGCTGAGGACGATATGTGGCGTTGGAGCGTATCGCCTGAAGCCGCCCCGGATCAGCCTACGTATGTTGAGTTGACGTTCGAGAAAGGCGATATCGTTGCCATCGACGGCGAAGCGCACAAGCCTCACGAAGTGCTTGAGAAACTCAATAAAGTAGGTGGCGATAACGGCATTGGCCGTCTGGATATTGTTGAGAACCGCTACGTGGGCATGAAGTCGCGTGGCTGCTACGAAACACCTGGCGGCACCATCATGCTGCGTGCCCACCGTGCCATTGAATCGCTGACGCTTGATCGTGAAGAAGCCCACCTCAAAGATCAGCTAATGCCGAAATACGCAGAAGTGATCTACAACGGCTACTGGTGGAGTCCTGAGCGCCGCATGCTGCAAGCCGCTATCGATGAGACGCAGAAAAACGTCTCGGGCGTTGTGCGCCTGAAGCTCTATAAAGGTAACGCCACCGTAGTAGGACGTAAGTCCGAGCAGTCATTATTCGACGAGTCCATCGCAACGTTTGAAGATGACGCCGGTGCTTACAACCAGAAAGACGCGGAAGGTTTTATCAAGCTGAATGCATTACGCTTACGGATCGCCGCTGGCAAAGGTCGTCAGCAGAGCTAATTCCGATCAAAAGCGGCAGGTTTTCCTGCCGCTTTTTTTCTAACGCCAGGAGCCAGTATGTTTAAAAAGCTCTTTTCAGGACTGTTGGGTGGCGAAAGTAAGTCGGCCACTAAGGCGGTCACCAATGCCTCGGAACCGGTGGAATACAAAGGCTATTCGATCGTTTCTCAGCCCGATCAACAAAGCGGTCAATACCGCGTCAGCGGTTGGATTAGCAAGGCTGACAGCAATGGTGAGCCGCGTGAACTTCGCTTTGAGCGTTCCGATATGCTCCCTGGCCGCGATGCCTGCGACGCCATGATGGTGACCAAGGCACAGCGTTTTATTGATGAAGTGGGCGATGAAATGTTTAAGCCCGACCCTCGTCATGTGGGCAGTGAGCCAACAATGACGGATAACCAGCAAACGCCAAGCGCCTAAGGTGCAGGATTGCCTTTGTTAGGTTCTGCTTCTGGTAGTGTCAACACAAAGCAGGCGCCCTTGAGCACTTGGGCATCCTCTACCCAAAGCCTGCCACCCAAGTGAACAGCAATTGCACGGCTGATAGGCAAGCCTAAACCACTGCCTTTAGGGCGACCACCGGTGGACGTATCACCCGGCTGTAGCTGGTGGAATTTCTCGAATACATGTTCACGTGCGCTTGGCTCAATGCCTGCGCCATTATCTTCGACGCATAAATAAATATGTTGATTCTGTTTATACAAGCGCAGCAAGACGTGTGGATCTGCCGGGTCGGCAAATTTGCTCGCGTTATCCAGCAAATTGATAATAATTTGTTCCAGCCGGTCCGGGTCGCCAATAACGTTGGCGGGTCGTTCTAAAATAGTGACCTCAAGGTGGACATTACGTTGCTCTTGTAGTCGCGCAATTGCTTCAAGGCTATGGTCGGTAAGCGCTGCTAGATCCAGCGTTTTTGCATCAAACGTCATACGGCCACTCTCAAGGCGGGCAAGATCCAGAATTTCATCGATCAGCCGTGAAAGGCGCTGGCTCTCAAGTACCATGACGTGCAAAAAGTGCTGTCGCTTTTCCTCGGGGACGGCCTGAGAACCTGACAGGATTTCTGCAAACGCGCGAATGGAGGTGAGCGGGGTGCGCAGCTCATGACTCACCATCGCTACAAACTCATCCTTTAAACGATCCAATTCACGGAGTCGATCATTGGCGCTTTGTAAGTCCTTGCCGATTCGCGTCAGCTCATCCGATTTTTGTTTTAAACGACGGTTGTACTCCAGCGTTTGCGTGGTGATGTCCAGCATGCTGAGCAATGACTCAATATCGAGTGCTTCACCGCGAACCACCGAGTTGATCAATACGCGCGCTGACGCATTACCCAGTGAGCCTGCCAAGGCCTGTTCTGCGCGCATGATAAGTTCATCAGCGGCAGGCTGGTCTTTTTGCAATGTGCTAAGGGTTTGGGTGTGCGTTGAAAAAACCTGCTGCGCCGCTTTAAGCCCTAAGTAGCGCACCAATAGCTCATGCAGAGCACCTTGCGTTGTTTGGCCACGTTGAAGCGAAGTGGTGGGCAGGTTGGGGTGCAGCGCCTCGGTAAACAGGGCGGCCTGGGTTTGTTCAAGCGGGGTGGAGCGCGTAAACAGTGAAATACTCACTAACAGACCTGCGTTGACAAACATGCTCCAGAGAAGGGAGTGCGTATAAATGTCCCATTCTTCCAACCCAAAAAGCGCATAGGGCGTCAGCCAGCTAATACCCCAAGGGCCTTCGGTGAGTAGTGCGCTATCCAGCCATCCGGACTGAGCAAACCCAGGCAGGAGCAGGGTGTAGCTCCACATGAAGAATCCACCGATTAGGCCATACACTGCCCCAAGCCGGGTGGCGCCACGCCAATAAAGGCCAATTAGCAGGGCCGGTGCGAACTGTGCCGCGCCGACGAAAGATACCAGGCCGATGGTGACTAAACTGTAGGAGTCGCCGATGAGCGCGTGGTAGAGATAGCCGAGTAGCAAGATAAGTACGATGGCGACCCGGCGTATTCTTAAAAGCCACCGGGCAAGCCCGCCTTTACTGTCTGTATGCAGCGCCTTAAAACGTAGCAAGAGCGGCATGATCAGTTGGTTGCTGACCATAGTGGAGAGCGCAATGGTTTCAACAATAACCATGCCCGTTGCCGCAGAAAGCCCGCCAATAAAGACCAGAAGGGGAAGCCCTTCAAGCCCCGCGGAAAGCGGCAGGGTCAGCACAAAGCTGTCTGGGTCTCCCGCGTCGAGTAGTAAACCGGCCAGTGCAATAGGGATCACAAATAGGTTGATCAGGAGTAAATACAGGGGGAATAGCCAACTGGCCCTGGCAAGATGGCGCTCATCGATATTTTCAACCACCAGCACCTGGAACTGACGTGGCAGGGTTAGGAACGCCAGAAAGGCAAGGACCAACATGCCTACCCAGCCGGTTGCTCCACCTGGAACGCTTTCCAGGTGCATTAATTGGCTTAAAGCAGGCGTTTGGGCGACCTGAGTAAACAGCGAACCTGGCCCCTCAAACAGGATAAAGACAACAAAAAGCCCCACCGCTAGAAAAGCCACCAGTTTGACAATAGACTCCAGCGCAATAGCCGCTACCATGCCTTCATGACGCTCGCTGGCATCCAGATGGCGTGTGCCGAATAAAATAATAAAAACGGCCAGTACCAAAGCAACCCACAAGGAGCGGTCCATCCAGAAACGCTCATTATAGAGAATCGACTCAGCGCTTTGTGGGTAGCTAATGAGTACCGCATGGCTCACCGTAATGGCCTTTAGCTGTAGGGCTATATACGGCGTAATGGTAATTAGCGATATGAGCGCCACTAGCGCGCCAAGACTGGCACTTTTGCCATAGCGGGCACTAATAAAGTCAGCAATGGAGGTGAGCCGTTGGCGTGCGGCAATGCGCACCATTTTGCGGATGATAAAAGGCGATAGCATCATCGCAAGCGTTGGCCCTAAATAGATAAGTAAAAAACTTGGGCCAAACTGCGCCGCGCGCCCGACACTGCCGTAGAACGTCCATGCCGTACAGTAAACGGCAATGGAAAGCGCATACACCGTTGGTGAGTTAATAATCGAACGGCCTTGCACCGCCCGGCGGTCGCCCCAGGCCGCTACTAGAAAAAGCAGGCCTAAATAGCCGAACACCGCACTTAGTATCAGCGCATCCGTTCGCATGATTATCGCCTTTTAGTAGGTTCCATCAGCCATGCGCTTAGGCCAATGATGAACGCCCAACTGCAGAAAAGATAAAGGGGGAGCCAACCGATACCTACCGAGGGCAGGCGATCAATCACTAGAAGCAGTGGCGGACAGAAAAGCATCAGTGCCAGAGTGACTAGCCCAAGTAAGCGTTCTCGGTAGCGTGAATTTGAAGGCATCATGAGGCGCTGGCATCCTCTTTATCAAACGCACTGGCTTGTAAGGCGAGTAGCTGCTCAAGAGTGGTAATTCCGCGTGCTTCCAAACGCGGCAGTAATGCAAGCCAGAGCTCGCCGGTTACGCGAGCATCGCCCAGCGCCGTATGGCGAAGGCCAGGTGGCAGTGTCAAACCATACCGCTGCACCAGGCTGTCCAGGTCATGGCCATCGAGCCCTTCATCAAGCGCACGGGAGATTAATAATGTATCCAGTACGGGCATGTCGAACAGCACACCTTTTTGGCTGATCGCGAGCATATCAAACGAAGCGTTATGGGCGAGCAGGACAGCTTCACCAATATAATCACGAAAGTGCGGTAGCACCTGTTCCAGGCGCGGGGCTTCGTTAACGTCGCTATCTGTGATGCCATGAATCGCGGTACTGGCGGCAGGAATCGGCTTGTGTGGGTTAACGTAGTGATCAAACACATCGCTGGCTAATAAGCGCCCATTCACAATACGACAGGCGCCGAGGCTAATCACCGTATCGCCTCTGCGCAGCTCAAGACCGGTTGTTTCGGTATCAAAAATCACCAGTTCCAAGCTACGCAGAGCGCAATTAGCGAGCGTGGTATCGGGTGAGGGCAAGTCTGCGATACCAAAATCATGAAATTCTGGCCGAGGTGGCGCAGAGCGCGGAGCCGCATTTTGCGCCACGCCAAGAAGTGGTAGCCGCAAGCGTGCGTGCTGGCCGTCGGTGTCTTGCGTGCTCCAGGCATCGCTTGCGTGCTGGCGCAATACATCCGCCGCACTTGGGCTCAAGGGGAGCGTGTTCAGGGGGTGCATCAGCCACTTGGTAAGCTCGCTCTCGGGTATCGGTTTGCCCTTCCATACAAGGTCGAGGTAGGTGTGTTTAGGGCTAAGCGACACTTCGCCTTCAAATACACTACCTGTGATGTAATCACTCAGGTGTTTAACCAGCGATCCAAAAAGAGCCATCAATGCAGGGGCATCGCCTTTAAACCAGACTGGCATTCCAATGGGGGTGATCAGGCGGTGGGCAGGGTCCAGATAATCATCCAGCATCTGCCAAAAGTCATTGGACCATATTGAGGTAAGCCGCTCACCCTGTTGCTGCATGGCTTCAACAAGTTCACTGACGTTGGCGACTGTTTCACCAAGGGCGCTACTCTCTTCACGCACTACTTGCTCCAGCCGCTGAGCAAGCGAGGCACTTTCATGCGCTGATTGACGCAGTTGGCTGAGTGCATCCGTCGCGGTTACCAGGCTTGCAGTATGTTGGCGCAGAGGTGTGAGCATACGTGCAAGATCGGCCCGCTCACCCCGTTCACTGGCCCAGGCCGCCGTGGCATCGCTGCAGGTTATCAGTGTTTCACCTTGGCTTTCAGGCACCCGACGGATAATGACTTTTAACCAGCGCTGATCACACGGCACCAAAAGCTCACGCGGAGTGCCATTAGCGGGCAGTTGCTCAAGGAGTTGTTGCAAACTTGCAAGCGGCAATAGGGCTTCCAGACGCTTACCCAAGCCCAGGCCTTGCGTATTCACAAAAAAGCGCTCAGCCGCTTGGTTGAACAGCATTAAACGGCGGTGCTTATCGTAAAGCAGAAGCGGCGTTTCCAGCACCTGCAGCAGCGCCTCAAGCGCTTTACGGGTACGGGTTGCGCTTTGGGCGCCCTCGGCACGGGCCTTATGCAATGAATGACGGTCCGAGTGCCAGCTCTCTTGCACACGGCGTAGATCAGGTGCCAGGCCCTTCAACCAGCCTTGCGGGGGCCAGGTGTCTTCGGTATCAGGGTTGGCGGCCAGTCGGGCAAGCTGTGCTTGCAGACTGCGTAGCGGCGTAAAAAGCAGACGTTCAAGCAGCAAGCCCACTAAGAAAAGTGTGATGCCGCCTGAAAAGCAACCAGCCCAGAGGATAAGCCGATAGCCACCACGCACGTTCAACTGGCTTTCCAGCCAAGCAGCAAATAAAGCCCCTCCCAAGAGGCTCAAGCCGCTAAGCAGTAGCCAGGCACCCACCAAACGCTGCCGTTTAGGCAGTGCCTTTGGTGTCATGAGGTTTCCTCACCCAGCAGGGTTTGCACTTTCTCAACCAGCGCCTGTGTTGAAAATGGCTTGGTAATATAGGCGTTAGCGCCCAGTGCAAAGCCCTTTTCACGCTCCGCTTCACGGCCATGGGCGGTGAGCATAATCACCGGCAGTTGTGCCGTAGCGGTATGGCTGCGTAGTGCTTCCAATACATCAAATCCGCTAATCCCGGGAAGGCTAATATCCAGTAACACTACATCTGGTTCGTTGGCCGCCACACACTCAAGGGCTTGTTCGCCATCCAGCGCGCTGATGACATCAAACCCTGCCTGCTCCATTAAAAATTCAATCGACAGGACGATGTTCGGTTCATCATCGACCACTAGCACTTTTGTCATGGAGCCCACCGACTGGTTGTTGTTTAAAAGCATTTATCTCACTCACTACGAGTGTAGGTAGCGATGCAAGGCAGGCCAAGACGACCTTGGCCGAATAGAAAGCGAGTGCGGGTACCAGTTTACAACTTTAGGGTGAATAATCGGTGTTCAAGAGATTTAGACATAGACGTAATCAAGAAGCCGTACCAACATATAAACAGAAACACCTAACCTATACGTGCCTTGGTTTTAATAATAAAGAACAATCTTGCCAAAGGAGCCGCGCATATGAGTGCTGTTATCTTGCTGTTAATCGGACTTGGGGCAATGGCGTTAGGATACGTGTTGTATTCTAAATTTATTGCTCAAAAGATCTATCAGTTAGACCCCGATTTCAAAACCCCTGCCCATGAATTTGAGGATGGCATCGACTATGTGCCGACCAACCGTTTTGTGCTCTGGGGGCATCACTTTACCTCAGTAGCGGGAGCGGCACCCATAGTAGGCCCTGCCATTGCGGTGATATGGGGCTGGGCACCTGCTTTTTTATGGGTGGTGTTCGGCACCATCTTTTTTGCCGGTGTACACGATTTTGGCGCTATATGGGCCAGCGTACGCAATAAGGCCAAGTCGGTAGGCGCCTTAACGGGCGATGTAGTCGGCAAACGGGCACGCAGCATTTTTATGATCGTTATTTTCCTTGTGCTGCTTATGGTTAATGCCGTGTTTGCTGTGGTGATTGCCGGATTAATGATGAACTTTCCTAGTGCAGTGGTACCGGTCTGGGGAGCGATTTTTGTGGCACTGATCATTGGCCAACTGATCTACCGGCGGATACTGAGCCTAACTGTGGTATCGGTATTAGGCGTCATCGCTCTTTATGCGCTTATTGGTATTGGCCCGATGGTGCCTGTTCAAATGCCTGCTGAAGTCGCTGGGCTGTCGGGTAACGCTATCTGGATTGTGATTTTGTTTGGCTATGCAGCCATTGCTTCGCTATTGCCCGTATGGATGCTGCTGCAGCCACGAGACTATATCAATGGTTTGCAGCTATTTATCGGTCTGCTGATTCTTTATGGAGCGCTGGTGCTGCTTAACCCAACGCTGGTTGCGCCTGCCTTTAACAGAAATGTACCTGCCGGCACGCCTTCGATGATTCCGCTGCTTTTTGTAACGATTGCCTGTGGGGCAATATCGGGTTTCCACGGGCTGGTATCTTCAGGTACAACGTCCAAACAGCTTAATAAAGAAACCGATGCGCGGTTCGTGGGCTACTTTGGGGCGGTAGGCGAGGGGATGCTAGCACTAGCGGCTATTTTGGCCGCGACGGCAGGGTTTGCGACATTTGGCGATTGGCAGGCCATGTACAGCGCCTTTGGCCAGGGCGGCGTTAACGCCTTTGTGGAAGGGGGCGCATTTATTATTCATAACGGTATTGGGCTGCCTGAGGCTACTGCCGCGATACTGCTTACGGTCATGGCCGCGCTTTTTGCAGGTACCACTATGGATACTGGCTTACGCTTGCAGCGCTATATTTTCCAGGAGTGGGGTGATATTTATAACCAGCCGTGGATGAAAAAACCGGCACTTGCGACAGGTCTGGCGGTGGGAACCTGCCTGTTGTTGGCATTCGGGGCGGGTGGTGCAGATGGTTCTGGCGGTTTGATTATCTGGCCGCTTTTTGGCACCACCAACCAGTTGCTTGCCGGGTTAACGCTGCTGATTATTACCGTCATGCTGGTACGTCTACGGCGGCCCATGTGGTACACCCTGGCGCCCCTGTGCTTTTTGCTGGTAATGACCATATTGGCATTACTCATTCAGCTTCGCACTTTCTGGGACCAAGGCAACATGTTCCTGCTGGTGATGGATATTGTGGTGCTGATGGCGGCCATTCTCGTCGCGATGGAGTGTGCCGCTGCGCTTAAACGCTCGCGTGCTGAAATGGCAGCCCAAGGTGACTAAATAAGAGGGCATCATAATGTCATCCAAACGTGATACGTTGCGGGCCTGGCTAGGCCAGGCCCGCTTTTTTACCGAAGAGGTCTATAGCGCGCGCTATCGTGGGGCGATTGCGCGGGCGCGCCGTGATGAAGATGACCTGTTCATGCTGCTGGTTTTTTCAGAAATGATGGGGGTACCCAACCCCGCCGCCTATTACACACTGGAATTGCAGCCGCTGCTGCTTGAACGTTTTCATGACTGGCATACGCGAATGGGCATGGAACATTCGCCGCTGGACCATTTTCGCTGTTGCTAGCCCCCTAAATAAGCCCATGGACAGGTAACCTATGCAATCAGTTCTCAACCGCCGCCTGCTGTGGGTAGGCGGTAAAGGTGGCGTGGGTAAAACAACCGTCGCGGCCTCTTTGGCAATTCTTGCGGCCAGACGCAACAAGCGCGTGCTGGTGGTTTCAACTGACCCCGCCCATAGCCTGGGCGATGTGTTTGATCAAACGTTAGGCGATACGCCGCGTCGCTTGCTGCCTAATCTGGATGCCATGGAGATTGATCCTGATAGTGAGGTTGAAGCGCATTTAAATAGAGTTACCCAGCAAATGCGCCGCTTCGCCGCGCCTGAAATGATGCAGGAGCTAGAGCGGCAAATGCGCCTGACGCGTCAATCCCCTGGCACTCAGGAAGCGGCCCTGCTTGAACGGCTGGCGCGGCTGATTCTGGATGACGATGCGCCTTATGACTTGGTGATTATCGATACGGCGCCCACTGGACATACGCTGCGCCTTTTAACCCTGCCCGAAGCTATGGCGGCCTGGACGGATGGACTGCTGGCACATAATCGCAAATCGGCTGAATTGAGCGGTGTGCTTAAGCATCTTACTCCATCACGTGGGCAGGATGTGGCTACTCCCTTTGATAACCCCACAGAAGATGCGCTTTCCGGTCTGGATGAGCGTACCCGCGAGGTAGCGGAAACGCTGATCAACCGTCGGCGGCTGTTTCACCAGGCACGGCGTCGTATAGAGGATGCCAAGGCGTGCAGCTTTTTATTCGTCATGACGCCGGAGCGACTGCCTATCCTTGAGACACAGCGAGCCGTCAGCGCCTTGGAAGAGGTTAATATCAACGTGGCGGGCGTACTGGTTAACCGGGTGATACCTAAAGAAGCGGACGGTGCCTTTTTGCAGGCACGACGCGCGCAAGAGGCCACTTATCTTGAACGCATTGATACGTTATTTAAGCAATTTCCCCGCCCCACGCTGCCGTGGTTAGCGACCGATGTACAAGGGATCGACGTGTTAGAATCGCTGGCTGATAAGCTGGAGCACCAGGGTTTTTAATACCAAGGTTTTTAATGTCAGAGCTTTTAAAACAAGGGTTTTAATGCGCGTTTTATTACTTTCAGCGTACGAAGCGGTGAGCCACCGTTACTGGGCAGACAGTTTAATGGCCCATCTCCCTGAGATAACGTGGCAAACGCTAAGCTTGCCGCCGCGTCACTTTGCCTGGCGGATTCGTGGAAACCCGCTTAGCTGGTGGCTAAAAGAGCATGACACACTTAGCCAAGCCTATGACGTTGTATTGGCAACGTCGATGGTGGATTTGGCGACGCTTCTGGGGCTTTTCCCTCATTTGGGTCAGGCCAGAAAAATTGTCTATTTTCACGAAAACCAGTTCGCCTATCCGGAATCGAGTGACCAGATGCCTCAGGTAGAGGCAAAAATGGTCAATCTCTATGCAGCGCTTGCCGCCGATACCGTTGTTTTTAACACCACCTATAACCGCGACTCGTTTTTTACCGGCGTGCGGGCATTCTTAAAGAAAATGCCCGAAAACCTGCCCGCGGCCAAGCCGCTTGAGGCCTTACGCTCACGTGCTCGCGTACTGCCCGTGCCGATTTCACCGCTGGCCGAAACGCATGCTGATGGCCGGGTTTCACGGCGTATTGTGTGGAACCATCGCTGGGAGTATGACAAAAACCCGGATGACTTTTTCAATACGTTAATAGCGCTAAGCGAGCAGGGCATTGATTTTGAGTTAGCCGTATTGGGTCAGCGTTTTCGGCAAACGCCGCCTATTTTTGATATCGCCCAGGAGAAACTAGCTGCGCATAGTGTGGCCTGGGGTCCGCAGCCGGAACCGCAATACCGCGAGCTGTTGGCGACCGCCGGGATTGTAGTCTCAACGACCTGGCATGAGTTTCAGGGCTTGGCCATTATGGAAGCTGCCCAGCGCGGAGCATTACCGCTAGTGCCCGATAGGCTCTGTTTTCCTGAGCTATATCCAGATGCTTACCGTTATGATGGGACGCCAGACGGTCTTTATAAGCGTTTGCATGCGTGGCTTAGCACGCCTGATTCACGGCCAAAGGAGATAAACACGCAGGCCTGGGAGTGGCCCGCCTGGCGTGATGCGTACCGCGCACTATTACAGCCAGGCTTATCGCTACCGCGCTAGTCCAGGGAATCTAGCCGTCGGGTTGGCCAGTGAACGACAGCCGTATGGCGGCGCATTTTTTGGGCAAGGTGCGGATGCTCTCGCCGAATGACGTGCTCGGCGAACTCGGATAAAAAACGCGACTTCAGCATCGCCCGGGCACGATCAACACCGCTATGCTGATACGGCGTTGAGGCAAGCAGCATAAAACCATCATCGGGGATCTTGCCTGCCTGCATATTGGCTTCAATAATCGTGGCGGCAGTACCAATCGGTTCAGCCAGGTCGGGCCCGTAAGGCCCAATAATCAGTGCTGTATTAGGCAAGTGCAAAAAGTCGAACCCACGCCCAATACAAATTGCCCACTCGCGATGCTCGATATCCAGTTCGCGTTCAACGCCCTGAAGATCGTTGACATGCGCCAGGTTACCTTTCAATAAAGGCAGTAAATCCCGGCGTATGTCCGCAGGCATATCAGGGAAAATAGCCTGTAGATGCGCGGTGAGCGCTTCTATAGGCTGCCCAACCCATTCGCGCACATCCAATACTGCGTCGTCCTGACCGTGAAGGATGAGAGCGTCACTATCCGTTTCAAAGCCGCACACCAGCGGGTACACCTGCTGATGGTCTTCACCAAATAGCTGGCCGGCCTGGTGGGCAATCGTATGCGCGTGTGCTTTGGCGGCTTGGGTGTCGCAAGCGAATCCGGCGCATCCCCGCGCTGGGTTGCCCTCGGAAAAGTGGTAAGTAATCAATAAAAGCGTGGCTCGCCCCGCGTTGGCGGCTTCAATAACGGTGTCGGTAAGTAACTCACCCAAATACGGCCAACCCAAATCGAAAATCCCCCCAAGGTTACGAAACGGGGTAATGATGCCGAGCGGTGTGCGGGTGGCGTGTGGGATATGAATACGTCCATCCATACATTTCATAACCACAATCGACGTAGGGTGTTGCGCCAGGTAGCGTTGGCGTGAAAGCCAGGCGCCTGCACTGCCAAAGTGGTCAGCGTGCTGGCGGGAGAGCGCAAATAGTGCGTCAATACGCTGCTCAATGGGTTGGTCATGTAGCAAAGTGGCAGGCATCGGCATAGGAGTCTCCTGTTAACGTAAGCTAGGCGAGTTCGATTTTGTCGGGGTACTCGCACAGGTCTTCTATAATACAGCTTCCGCAACGAGGTTTGCGCGCAATGCAGGTGTATCGACCGTGGAGAATCAACCAGTGGTGAGCATCCTGCTTAAACTCCTTGGGCACATGGCGTATTAACTTCTGCTCGACTTCAACGACATTTTTGCCTTTGGCGATGCCGGTACGGTTCGATACACGAAAGATATGCGTATCGACGGCAATGGTTGGCTGCCCGAACGCCGTATTCAGAATCACATTGGCGGTTTTACGCCCGACCCCTGGCAGTGCTTCTAACGCACTGCGCGTGTCGGGCACGACGCCGCCGTGCTGGTTGACCAGAATATGGCAGGTCTTCATCAAGTTCTCTGCTTTGGTGTTATACAGGCCGATGGTCTTGATATGCGCTTTAAGCTGATCAATCCCCAAGTCAATAATAGCCTGGGGCGTATTGGCAACGGGGTAGAGCCGTGAGGTGGCTTTATTGACGCCGACATCGGTGGCTTGTGCGGAAAGTAAAACCGCCGCAAGCAGCTCAAAAGGGGTCGTCCAGTTGAGCTCTGTTGTCGGGTGCGGGTCTGCTGCTTGAAGGCGAGCAAAAATTTCATGACGCTTTTGGGCATTCATAGCGTGTCTCTACGGTTACTTGATGATGCCGGTGACCCGGACGCGGCGCTCTGTTCGTAGGGTGGCCGCTGAAGGCAAGGCGCGTGCGGCGCGTCGTTGGTCTATCACGTTTTTTAGCGCGATCAGCATCCCGGCCACAAAAAATGCGCCAGGTGGCAGCACGAAAAACAGAAATTGATAGTCGTCTACCAGAGTGAGTTGCCAATTGGCCGCGATAGGACCAAGCAGCAGCGCCATATCACTAAACAGCGTGCCTTGGCCCAATAGCTCACGCAGCCCGCCAAGCAGCACTAAAACGCTACCGAAACCAACGCCCATCATCAGGCCATCAAGCGCTGCAAGCCCTACCGGTTGGCGGGAGGCAAACGCATCGGCACGCCCTAAAATGGCGCAGTTGGTGACAATTAGCGGAATAAAAATACCCAGCAGTTGATAAAGCGGGTAGGCATAGGCGGCCATCAATAGTTCAGCACAGGTAACAAACGCCGCGATGATCATGACAAAGGCCGGTAGCCGGACGGCATTCGGCACTTGGTGACGCACAAGCGATACGGCGGTGCTGGCGCCTACCATGACAAACAGCGTGGCGATGGCTAACCCTAGCGAGTTAACCACGGTTGTGCTGACGGCCAGCAGTGGACACAGCCCCAGCAATTGTACTAATGCGGGGTTATTGCTCCAAAGCCCGTCCCGGGTCAGCGCTTGCCATTGGCTCATCGAATCGGCTCCTCAATGTTACCCGGTAGCGGCGTATCGGCGGCGTACTCTAAAGCGTTATGAACGGCCTCAATAACGGCGCGAGGTGTAATGGTTGCGCCGGTAAAACCATCAAACTGGCCGCCCTCTTTTTTAACGGCCCAGGCACTTGGTGGCAGTTCATCAAGACTTAATCCGTTAAAGCGGGTAATCCAGTCGCTGCGCTGGCGCTCAATCTTGTCACCGAGGCCTGGGGTCTCCTGATGGTAGGTCACGCGCACACCGCTAATACGCTGCTGCTCATCTATCGCTACCAGTAAATCAATTTCTCCACTGTAACCCTGGCGCGTAATCACTGGCAGAACAGTAACGCGGTGATCCCCACGGCTGATTTGCCAGCCTGTCACTGGCGTTCGGTGGCCCAGAGCGGCGGCATTGGGTAAGTTGAAGGCACTGTTTAGCACTTGATCCGTCGGTGTATCAGCTAATGCTTGAGGCAGTACCGCTTGCAGCTGGCGGAGCTGGTAGGTTTGCTGATGCTGGGTAATACGTTCAGAGGTCAAGGCCCGGGTAACCGCGACGCTGCCTGCCGTAACGAGCGCGAAGATACCCAGCGTTAAAGCGCCACGCCGCATGGCGATAATGGGCGTCATCGTAATGCTCCTGGCGCGCTTTTTGAGTGGCCTTGAGGGCGTGGCACGGTGTACAGGTCAATCAATGGGACGCACAGGTTCATCAACAAAACGGCAAAAGCCACCGCATCCGGATAGCCCCCCAGGTTGCGAATCACCATGATCAGCACCCCCATGCCCATGCCGTACAGCAATTTTCCGCGCTGGCTGGTCGCCGCGGATACCGGGTCGGTGGCAATAAAGAAAGCCCCAAACAGCGCCGCACCGGTTAGCAGGTGAAAAAGAGGCGATGCAAAACGGTTAGGATCAAGTAGATGAAACAGCGTTGCCAACGCTACCAGGCTACCTAACAGGGCGATGGGGATGTGCCAACTAATAATCCGTTTAAAAAGCAGCAGTACCCCGCCCGCAAGCCAAGCCAGGCTGATACTGTACCAGGCAGCAAGCGTTTGTTCGGGTAGCGGTGCGCTTAACCAGAACTGCTCGGCAGAGAGCCCTTCGGCTTTATGTTTGAATGCATCCAATGGCGTTGCACCGCTAAGCGCATCAAGCTGTGACGTAGGCAGTGTCCCAAGAATTTGCGCCCAAAGCGTATCGCTAATGAGAGGCTGAGGCGGCGCCCATAGCGTCATGTACGTAGGGAATGAGACCAGCAATAGCGCATAGCCCACCATGGCCGGATTAAACGGATTATGCCCTAGGCCACCATACAGCTGCTTGGCAATCACCACGGCGGCTATCATGCCGACCCCAATTAGCCACCAAGGGCTTGCCGGAGGGAGCGAGGCACCCAGCAGTACGCCAGTAAGTAGGGCGCTGGTATCCGTTAAGGCTGGCGCGATGGGTCGGCGGCGAAGGCGCAGCATGCCCGCCTCCAGAAACATGCCCATAATGGCCGCCAAGGCAATATTGCTGAGTACGCCCAACCCAAAGTAATACGTCATGGCCAACACGCCAGGCAGTGTGGCGACCACCACCCAGCGCATTAATAACGCCGTTGCTGGTGTTGTTGACTTGGCAGAGGATGCGCTTACTTGTGATGCGTGAAACATACTCATAGGGTGTCCTCCGCGGTCGGTGCTTTAGCGCTTTCACGCGCTTGCGCCAGCTGTAAATCGGCGGCCTTAAGATTTTCCTGGGCGGTCGCCAGCAGCGTTTCCAGGTCTTCATGGGAGTGCTGTGGCTCTTGCTGGGCTGCCCGTGCGAGCACTTTTTCGGCTTTTCTAACCGCTGCCTTGGCCGCTGTTTGGGCAATACGCAAGCTGCGCAAGTCGGCTGGAGGTGCGCTGGTGCTCTCGTTACTGGCGTTGCCGTCGGTGGGCTTGTTGTGCGCTAGCCGGGCCTGTCGGCGCGCCTGTTTTTCTGCTTCTTCCCGGGCCAGGCGTGCCTGGCGAAACTCGAAGCGATGCTTGGCATGTTCGGCCTTGGCTGCTTCAATTTGTTGGTAGCGAAGGCGACGTTTGGCGTCGCGGTAATCATCGACCAGCGAAATATGGCTAGGGCAAACATAGCTACAGGCGCCACATTCGATGCAGTCAAACAGGTGATGGCTCGTTAGCTTGTCGTCGTCCTGGGCGCGGGCGTACCAGTGCAACTGTTGAGGAAGCAGCTGGGCGGGGCATACGCTTTCACACGCACCGCAGCGGATACAGGGGGATTCCATCGGCGCAGACGGCAGTTCGTCAGGCGTTGCCGCAATCAGGCAGTTCGTCGTTTTGATCACGGGCGCTGTGAGCGACTCAAGCGAGCTGCCCATCATCGGGCCGCCCTGAACAACGCGACTAAGCTTGGCATTATCCAGGCCTGCATGAACCAGCAGGTTCTCAATGGACGTTCCTAAGCGCACCCAGTAGTTGGCCGGTTGGTTAAGCGCTTCTCCGGTGAGCGTCACCACGCGCTCAACCAACGGTTGGCCATCACGCACTGCGTGAAGTGCTGCCAGTAGCGTGCCGGGGTTGTGGCAAAGCACCCCAACATCTGCCGGTAGGCCTTGGCTGGGTACGGTTCGGTTCAACAACTTTTTAATTAACTGTCGCTCGCTACCACTTGGGTAGCGAGTAGGGATAACGGCCAGCGTCACGCGGGCTGGCTGGCTGTCTGGAAGGATATGCTCCAAGGCGGCAATGGCCTCGGGCTTATTATCTTCAATGCCGATGATGATCTGTTGGGCACCGCATAAGGCAGCGATGAGCTGTGCGCCTTCCAGCACGTCGCCTGGATAATTCCGTAATGTGAGGTCATCGGCCGTAATGTAAGGCTCGCATTCGGCGGCGTTAATCACCAGCGTGTCGATAGCATGGCGCTCAATCACGCGAGCCTTGATATGGGTCGGGAAACCGGCACCACCTAACCCGACCACACCGCTGTCATCCAGCCGTGTAAGCAGTGTGGGTGCATCTGTTTTTCGCCAATCGAGCGGGGGGAGATATTGCCAGGTATCCTGGCCATTGCTGTCTATGTGAATAGCGTCGCTATCTACTTGGCTAACCGTGCCACTCACTGTCGCGTGGATATCTGCGGATATCAAACCATCGCGCTTGGCGATTAGGTTGCCAACGCGAACATGATCGCCCCGGGCCACACAGGGGGTGGCGGGGCGGCCGCTATGCTGGCACAGTGGAAGGATGACCTGCGACGGTAACGGGGCACGTCGCAACGGTGATTGCGTTGAACGGTCCTTTCGCTCCGGTGGGTAGATGCCGCCTGGGAAATCAAATGGGTGTGCCATCTGGCCCCCTTGTTGCTGGTGTACGGTCGCTTGCAATGACGCCAGTGGGTAAAACAAAAACAACGGGCTGCCACTGGCCAAGCGGTGTGCTCCGGGGCAGCATGTCGATACAGTCTACCGGGCAAGGGTCAACGCATAAGTCACAGCCTGTGCACTCATCCTCAATCACGGTGTGCATCTGCTTGGCCGCGCCAATAATGGCATCCACTGGGCACGCCTGAATGCACTTGGTGCAGCCAATGCACTCGGCTTCGCGGATATACGCCACGTTGGCTTCGCTGGGCGCCTCGCCATCAAGTGGCTCGGGTTCACGGCCGAGTAGATCTGCCAAGGCGTGAATGGTGGCCTCGCCACCGGGCGGGCACTTGTTGAGTGCATCGCCCTCATTAATCGCTTCGGCGTAAGGGCGGCAGCCTGGGTAACCGCATTGGCCGCACTGAGTTTGGGGCAGCAGCGCATCAATTTGCTCAACAAGAGGGTGCTCGTCCCCCTTAAAACGTTCACTAACCGCCCCCAGCAGGGCGCCAAAACCAATGCCAAGCCCCGTCAAGATTCCAACTGAACTGACAATCCCCCAGAGAGAAAAACCATCACTCATGGTAGAAAATTACCCTTGAGTTAAACCAGAAAAACCAAGAAAGGCGAGCGACATAAGGCTGGCAGTGACCATGGCAATAGCGGCCCCTTTGAAAGGTGTGGGGACATCCGCGCCAGCCAAGCGCTCGCGCATGGCGGCAAACAGGACCAACACCAGCGAGAAGCCGAGCGCTGCCCCCAGCCCATAGAGTGTGGTATGAAAAAAGCCAAGCTCACGGTTGAGCGAGAGCAGAGCAACACCCAGTACGGCACAGTTGGTCGTAATCAGGGGCAGAAAGATGCCCAGTACTTGATGTAGCAACGGGCTTAAATGGCGCACCATGATTTCGGTGAATTGCACGACGGCGGCGATCACCACTATAAAGCTGATAGTGCGCAGGTAAGTAACACCCAAAGGCACCAACAAGCCGTAATAAACGACATAGCTTGCTGCAGAGGCGAGGGTTAATACGAACGTCGTTGCCAGTGACATTCCCATGGCGGACTCCAGTTTGTTGGAAACCCCCATAAACGGACAGAGCCCCAAAAACTGTACCAAGACAAAATTATTGACCAGCGCGGTGCTGACCAAAATGATGAATAACTCACTCATAGTGACGTATCGTGGCTGGCAGCTGAAAAATCAGCGTTAGGCGGTGTGAATATCTTGACCTGATGGCGCCCTGCCGCTTTAGCACTATACAGCGCTTGATCGGCGGTGCTCATCAGCACATTGGGAGAAATATCGGTGCCTTCGTTAAGTGACCCGATTCCCACGCTAATAGTAACATAGGGCGCTACGGGCGAGGCCAAGTGAGGAAATGCTAAAGCATCTATCGTATCATGCAGCAACTGGCCAATATATTCTGCCTGTTGGGCGGAGGTATTGGGCAGTAATGCGCTAAATTCTTCACCCCCAGTTCGGGCGATTAAAAAGTTATGAGCGGTAGCCACTTTTTGTAGCGCTTGGGCTACTTGCTTTAAACACTTATCGCCTTGTTGGTGCCCATAATGATCATTGAACAGTTTGAAATGATCGATATCCAGCATCATTACTGCTAACGGTTGCGATAACGCTTCCATTTCATGAATCGTCGTTTGAAGGCGCTGGTCGAACAGCCGCCGGTTTGGCAGGCCAGTTAAAGCATCATGCGTCGAAAGGTTTAAAAGCTCAGCATTAAGCTTGCGTTGGCGGCCTAGCTGCTGTTCAAAGCTTCGAGCCAACATGCCAATTTCATCATTACGCTGGCAAAGCCGTGCAGAGTTCTGGTTGCTGTCTTCGTTTGAAGTCTGTTTCGCAAAAACGGCCAGTGCTTTCAGCGGCTTTAAAATCATGCGTTCCATAAGCCAGAGCACAAAGCCAATGACAAACAGCATAAGGCAGACTGTCCAGATTAATACATAACGAATGGTGCTAAGGCTTGCTAGATAATGAGTACGGTTAAGCTGAGTGCCTACCAGGATGCTGATAGCGGGCACATTGGTAGGCAATAAGTGTTGGGCGTGAATCGTCTCGCCTTCAATATTGGTTAACGGTATAGCCTTGGAGGTAGGTTGTTGTTGAATAGTGATCGAAAGGCCGGTCACATTTTCCATCTGCTTTACCCATTTCTTATCCATTAAGCGCACTTTTGCTAACCAGCCGGTGCTTGGGCCACTACCATCAGTGCGCAAAATCGGCGTGATGGCTACCATGGCTGGCGAACTGATACCCGGAGAGAAAAAGACTTGCTGGTCAGGGGTGTTGTCTATCGAGCGTTGGATACTGTCAATAAGCCGTGCCATCCAGGCGCAATCGTCAGCAACGCGCGCACAGGTTGTAAAATCGTTAGTGTCAGGCGCTAAGCCTGAAAGGAAGTATATCTCGCCGCCAGCGTCGAAAAACGCTATCAACTGATAGCGCATCTCTTCCATCATTTCAGGGCTGAAATTAACCTCGGCGTAGCGTGGGTTGTTATCCTGAACGAATTGATAAGTGTCGTCCCAGTTTGCCCAGTCACGTGCTTGAGTTAAAAGATCTTGCTGGGCCAAGGCGAGGCTACGCTCAATACGTTTTAGCTCTTGGCTGATCATGCCGCGTTCCTCTTCGTGCAGCGCGGGAACAATAAACCACTTGCTCAACATGACTAACGAGCATAGTGCAAGCAAGAGCACACCACTCAACGCTACTAAAAATTGAAAACGCAGTGATTGAGAGAAGTGCCGACGCATAATCAGGCCTAAACGTAGAGTCTTATAAAAGGTTTATTAAGCAATCCACGTAAGAAGGGGGTAGAGCTTGGTCGTCTCTACCCCCCCCCCGGAAGTGCTTGAAGGTCGGCTACATTACACGTTGGCCGGGTTCGGCACCAGCGTCAGGTGAAAGCAGATAAATGCCGTCTTTATTGGCAGAGGCGAGCACCATGCCTTCGGAAAGACCAAAACGCATTTTACGCGGCGCAAGGTTGGCTGCCATGACGGTGAGACGTCCCTCAAGCGCCTCAGGCGCATAGGCGCTGCGAATGCCGGAGAAAACGTTGCGGGTTTCACCGCCTAAATCCAGCGTTAATTGCAGCAGCTTGTCCGCGCCCTCTACGTACTGTGCCTTGGTGATCCGGGCAATGCGCAGATCTACCTTGGCAAAGTCGTCAAAGCTAATTTCGGCGGCAATGGGGTCATCTGCTAGAGGCCCTTTGGGAGCTTCTTTAAGCTTTTGCTCTTCCACCAGATCCTCCTTGGAGGCTTCAATCATGGCGTCAATTTTGTCACGCTCTACGCGGGTCATAAGAGGTTTGAATTTCTCCACCTCATGATTAACCAGCACATTATGGCGGCTTTCCCAGTTAAGTGAATCAAGCTTCAAGAAGGCTTGTGCCTGAGTGGCCATGGTGGGTACCACGGGGGCTAAGTACACCATCAACTGGCGGAAGAGGTTGATGCCGACTGAACAAATCTCGAGCACTTCTTGGTCACGGCCATCTTGCTTAGCGAGCGCCCAAGGCTCTTTCTCGGCAATATAGGTATTGGCTTCATCCGCCAGCTCCATGATTTTACGCATGGCACGGCTAAATTCGCGTGCTTCAAAATCATCGGCAATGTCATCGCCCGCGGCAATAAATCGGGCGACCATCTGCGGTTCGGCGCAGTGCGCTGAAAGGGTGCCGCCACCTAACTTTTTAACGAACCCGGCACAGCGGCTGGCAATGTTAACCACTTTACCCACGAGGTCTGAATTAACCCGTGCGGCAAAATCATCCAGGTTGAGGTCCAGGTCGTCCACTTTGGACGTCAGCTTGGCCGCGAAGTAATAGCGCAAGTACTCGGGATTCAAGTAATCGGCATAGGTCGCAGCCTTGATAAAGGTGCCGCGCGACTTCGACATTTTGGCACCATCTACGGTCAAAAAGCCGTGGCAATTTACCGCGGTGGGCGTGCGTAAATCAGCGCCATGCAGCATGGCTGGCCAGAAAAGTGCGTGGAAATAGACAATGTCTTTCCCAATAAAGTGGTAGACCTCGGCGTTGGAGTCTTTATTCCAGTAGCTATCGAAATCAATGCCGTCACGATCACACAAATTCTTGAAACTGGCTAAGTAACCGATAGGGGCATCAAGCCATACATAAAAGTATTTGCCCGGCGCGTCGGGGATTTCAAACCCGAAATAGGGCGCATCACGGGAGATATCCCATTCGTTAAAGCCTGATTCAAACCACTCCATCAGCTTGTTACGAATCTGTGGCTGTACGTGGCCATCGTTGATCCAGCGCTGCAGGAACTCGGCAAAGTCCGGCAATTTAAAGAAGTAATGGGTTGAAGAGCGTACTTCCGGGATTGCGCCGGAAATGGCGGATACCGGGTTGATCAAGTCAGCAGGGGTGTAAGTGGCACCACACTTTTCGCAATTATCACCGTACTGGTCGTCGGTGCCGCATTTCGGGCAGGTGCCTTTGATGAAACGGTCCGCCAGGAACAGGCCTTTTTGCGGGTCGTACATCTGCTCTATATCGCGGGTGGCGATATGGCCTTTATCACGCAGACGCTTATAGATAACCTCACTGAGGTGCCGGTTCTCTTCCGAATGCGTGGAATGGTAGTTGTCAAAGTCAACGTTGAAGCGAGCGAAGTCTTCCTGGTGATCGCGTGAGACGCGGTCAATCAAAGCTTCAGGCGTAATACCTTCCTGCTCGGCACGCAGCATGATGGCCGTACCATGAGCGTCGTCGGCGCAAACGTAGTAGCACTGCTGGCCACGGCTTTTCTGAAAACGTACCCAGATATCGGTTTGGATATATTCAAGTAAGTGACCGAGGTGGATCGCTCCGTTAGCGTAGGGGAGCGCGCTGGTCACCAGAATATTGCGCGTGGCAGAGTTAGGCATGGTGAATGATAATTCCGGTTAGACGATAACAATAAAACGGCGAAGTTAGCCGGCAGATGGCCGGTAACAAGGTACGATGCAGGCGTTTAAATTGACGTTAAAGCGCGTGCAGTCTTGATGTCGGGTGGTTAGTAAAGTGCCTGTTCTTCTTGAACGACCTCTTTTAAAAGCTCTAAAAAAAGTTTGTCAGCCTCTGAATGCTCGGCAGGATCTTCCGGAATGTGGACACTGGTAGTGCCAGATATCTCATTGGCGATTCGCGCCATTACTGCCGGGCTGCTGCCTTCGCTTAATTGCTGACGCGCGATTACCAGCGACTGACCAAGAATGTCAGGATCTTGAAGCAGTTTGCGTATGAAACCGCGCAGTTCATTAATAATACGTGTTTTTTGAATTTCTGATGCAGACATAAGAGTCTCCTTAACGCGGCGCTTGAGCTGATTATCAAGCGAAGCCAGTCCATGCATTGACCATAGCATTTTTAGTGCAGCGAGTATGGCTTGTCTATGTTTAGACCAGTGATTTAGCCTACTACGTTAACGTTAAACGGCCTGCTTTGTGTTTTACCGGATTGGCATACTGAGCCAGCCAGTAAGGACGCAGATTCTCCGGCACCGCCGCCATTCGCGCCTGGAAGCGTTCGCGGTCCTGGCGAGTGATGGTTTTACGGGCAACCAACTCCGGCGCTTCACCGAGTGCTTCCAGGGCTAAATAGTGGCTTGGGAAGAGGCGGTAACCACCGATAACCTGACGATCAATCTCAGCGGCTACTTCATCGGGAGTCGCCATGTCGGCGCCTACCGGGGAGCCAAAACGCAGCTGTACTCTGCCTTTATCACCGGTAATGCCAGCAACGATAGAGCGAATATCTTCAAATTCACTTTTAGCATAGCTACCTTCTGTTGCCACGTCGTGTAGCTCCTGCGCTTTTTGCACGTCGCAAGGGTCATATTCATAGCTAATCGAGACAGGCACCAGCTTGAGTTCGGCTACCGCTTCACCAAACATCATGTCTCGCTCGGCATTACGCTTGGCCATCGTCAGCATCTTGATAATAGCGGGGTCGGTGCGGTCAATGCCGTTTTTGGCGCGGCCTTCACGCTGAGCCATCCAGATGGAGTGCTGGTCATCGGTAATTGAGTAACGAATATAAGCAGAAAGCTGTTGGTACGCTGCCAGCATCGCACGCTTTCCGCGCGCACTTCTGGGGACGATAAAGCTTTTATTGAGCCGCATTAGATCGGTGACATAGGGCTTTTTAAGCAGGTTGTCGCCAATGGCAATGCGCACCGTATCGCGGCCCGCCTGGTAGAGTGCGTAGTTAACGAACGCGGGGTCGAGCGAAATATCCCGGTGGTTACCAATAAACAGATAAGCACTATTTGGGTCGAGCTTGTCCAAGCCTGCCACTTCAAACGCGTCGGTAGTGGTGCGGATCATGCGATCCATGTAGCTTGCGATGCGCATTTGAAAATCGCGCACCGTTGCCACACCTTTTACTTCACGCTGTATCGCGTGGCTTGCAAGCTTTCGGGCAAGCGGCGGAACCCAGCGCGCCATGCGGGGAAGGCGAAAACGAGTAAGCGCATCAAGAAGCTCGCTATCGCGGGCCAGGTGCGCGAGAACATCGGCCACTTCGTTGTCTGTATAAGGGCGTATATCCGCCCATGGGTCAGCGGCGTTCAGTGCGTTGGGTGCGTCGTTGTGATGAGTCATGCGATCCGTTGGATGATAAACAATAAAGAACAATTCATAGCAGCGCGATCAACCCTTTAGTTACCTAACGGGGCAGCAGGTTCCTGCTTGTTTTCACCACCCAGCCACTCTATCAGACGAACAATGTCATTGGATAACGCTTGGGCCATCAAAATAAAGTCGGTTTCAAGCCGGGCCAGAGCGTCATCGCCGTCGTCAGCATGGTCGGCCTCTTCAATCAAGGCATCACCAAAACGCAACGATTTCAGAGCCAGGTCATCATGCAAAACGAAGCTCAATCGGCCTTCAAGGCTCATGGCGAGCTTGCTTGCCTGGCGTCCGCTCTCAAGTAGCTGCTGTATCTCATCGCTATCCAGGTCGACTTGGCGAGCGCGGAGTACGCCATCGTCGCCTTTGGCTTTAAGTTCCACCTGGTCACCCAGCTGTAAATCTGCCGGGCGGCTTGCGGGGTCGCCAAGCCATGTCGTCATCGCACGAATAGGCAGTGTTTGGGATGACAAGGGCGTTGCCTTGAGGCTGCCTAAGGTTTCTCGTAACAGGTCTAGCAAGTCTTCAGCACGGGTACGAGAGCTGGCATTGATGCCGATCAAGTGGCGTCGTGTGTCCCACCAAAGGTCAATTTTTTGGCTGCGTACAAAGGCACGAGGCAGAAGCGCTTCCGTCACCTGCTCTTTAAGCGCGGTTTTCTCTTTGCGCGTCACCTTGCGACCTTCGCGTGCTTCTATATCAGCGACCTGCTCGTCGACTTCCTCTTTGACAACAGAGGCAGGTAGCAGGCGTTCTTGACGCAGTACGGATAACAGCCGGTGGCCCTGAATTTCGTGTAGCAGTTGACCGCCGCCAAGGCGGCCTGCTGGTGCTGTCCAGCCTAGTCGGCGAGCATCCGCATTGCCGAGCGGTTTGGCCGCATGTGCTTGCAATGCGTCGGCAAGCGTTGAACTGTCGAGCTCAGGGGCGCCATGTAGGCGATATAAATGCAGGTGCTTAAACCACATGTCACCAGTCCTATCCAAAAGGTGGCACATTATGTCGAAAGCGGGGCGTTCCTGCCAGCACCTTGCCGCTTAGGTATAAGTTGTATGTGTTTTAAACCTGTGTTTGATTGAGGTAGTGGCTAATGAGCCTGTTGGCTTGCGCTTGTGTTTATTAAAAGGAGTTGTTATGTCGGTATTACCTTCTCGCGTTCAGCTGCGTGTACGTGGCTACCACTTGGACGGCTACGGGCATGTCAATAATGCACGCTATCTTGAGTTTATGGAGGAGGGGCGCTGGGCGTTTTTTGATGAGCACCCAGCGATGATTAGCGAGCTCCATCAGGCGGGGCGGGCATTTGTGGTGGTGAACCTTAATATTGACTACCGCGCCGCCGCCGTTCAGGGCGATGACCTGACTATTCTGACGGGTATCGTCGAGGTAGGAGAACGCCGTGCGCTGTGTCATCACCGCATCTATCGCAGCGATGGCGTATTAGTTGCACAGGCCGATCTTACGTTTGTGCTTCTCGATATGCGGGCGAATAAAGCCTCGGTGATTGAAAATGAGCTTGCCGAGCGGCTGAATGCATTACTACTTACCAAAGAGCAGTTTACGCCTTAATAATCAAGGGGAGTGTCCTGGCTGCCCTTGGTGCGGATGCAGTGGTATGATGTAGCAGTATCTGCGCATCGTCTTTTTTTAAAGGCGGTACTTTTAGCGCTTTCAACTCTCGCAGTGCCAATGCAGTGCAAAGGATCTGACTTTCATGGGTGACATCGCCAGAGAAATCTTGCCCGTCAATATTGAAGACGAGCTCAAACAGTCGTATCTCGACTATGCGATGAGTGTCATTATCGGCCGCGCGCTACCCGATGTGCGTGACGGTTTGAAACCTGTTCATAGGCGTGTGCTCTTCGCCATGCATGAACTGGGGAATGACTGGAATAAACCGTACAAGAAATCGGCGCGTGTTGTCGGCGATGTCATCGGTAAATATCACCCGCATGGTGATAGTGCGGTTTACGACACTATCGTACGTATGGCGCAGCACTTCTCAATGCGCCACGTTCTGGTCGATGGCCAGGGTAACTTCGGTTCTATCGACGGCGATAACGCTGCTGCCATGCGTTATACCGAAGTGCGCATGTCGCGTCTGTCGCACGAGCTTCTTGCCGATCTTGAGAAAGATACCGTCGATTGGGTCGATAACTACGACGGCACCGAACGCATCCCTGCCGTTTTGCCTACTAAAGTTCCCAACCTGCTGATTAACGGCTCGTCGGGCATTGCCGTGGGCATGGCAACCAATATTCCGCCGCATAACATGCGCGAAGTGATTGACGGCTGTTTAGCGCTGATTGATGACTACACGCTGTCGGTGGATGACTTGATGGCGTACATTCCTGGCCCTGATTTCCCCACGGCGGGGATTATCAACGGCCGCGCTGGCATTTTAGATGCGTATCGCACCGGGCGTGGCCGCATCCATGTGCGCGCTAGCCATACAATTGAGCACCATGATAAAACCGGCCGTGACCACATCATCATTACCGAGCTGCCTTATCAGGTGAACAAGGCGCGCTTGATTGAAAAAATCGCCGAGCTGGTTAAAGAGAAAAAGATCGAAGGCATTGCCGAACTGCGCGACGAGTCGGACAAGGACGGCTTGCGCGTGGTTATTGAGATTAAACGTGGCGAATCGGGTGAAGTCGTCGTTAATAATCTCTTTGCTCAGACACAGCTTCAAAATGTGTTTGGTATCAACATGGTGGCGTTGGAGAATGGCCAGCCCCGCACGTTGAACCTAAAAGAGATGTTAGAGGCGTTTATCCGTCACCGCCGTGAGGTAGTGACACGCCGGACGCTCTTTGAGCTTAAAAAAGCCCGTGAGCGTGGTCACCTTCTTGAAGGTCTGGCGGTGGCCATCTCGAACATTGACGACATCATCGAGATGATCAAGGCCTCGCCCAGCGCAGCCGAGGCGAAAGAGAAGCTACTGGCGAAAACATGGCAACCGGGGCAGGTTACCGGCATGCTTGAGCGGGCAGGTGCTACCTCGTGCAAGCCCGAAGAGCTGGATGAAAGCTTTGGCCTTAACCCTTCCGCGACCGAATACCGCCTGTCGCCTGCTCAAGCGCAAGCCATCCTTGAGCTGCGCCTACATCGTCTGACCGGTCTTGAGACTGAGAAGCTGCTCAATGAGTACCTCTCTATTCTTGAGAAAATTGCAGAGCTCACCGAAATTCTTGCCTCGGCCGACCGGCTAATGGAAGTGATTCGTGAAGAGCTGCATGCCGTGCGCGACCAGTATGGTAATGACCGGCGTACAGAGATTCAGGCAAGCCATCTGGATCTCTCAATTGAAGATTTGATCGCCGAAGAAGACATGGTGGTGACCGTGTCGCGTTCCGGCTATGCCAAAACTCAGCCGCTTTCGGATTACCAGGCACAGCGGCGTGGTGGGCGCGGTAAGTCGGCAACATCGATGAAAGATGAGGATGTGATTGAGCATCTGCTCGTCGCGTCGACCCATGACACCGTTCTGCTGTTCTCCAACCGCGGTAAAGTGTACTGGCTGAAAGTTTACGAGATGCCTTCAGCGAGCCGTGGTTCGCGCGGTAAACCGCTGGTCAATATGCTGCCGCTTGAAGAGGGTGAGTCGGTTAACGCCATCTTGCCGGTGCGTGACTACGACCCCGAGCACTATATTTTCTTCGCGACCGCCAATGGTACGGTGAAACGCACCAGCCTGGAGCAGTTCTCGCGTCCGCGCAGCGTTGGCCTGATTGCCATTGACCTTGAAGAGGGCGACCGCCTGGTGGGTGCTGCTATTACGTCAGGCGCTGACCACGCCATGATGCTCTCTTCTAACGGTAAGGCGATCCGTTTTGAAGAGGGCAATGTTCGCGCAATGGGCCGTACCGCTCGCGGTGTGCGTGGCATGCGCTTGGCAGAGGGTGCTGAGGTTATCAGTCTGATCATTCCCAAGAGTCAGCAGATTGATGCTGAGGCTGATACGGATGTTGATGTGGCAGAAGAAACCGTTGCTGAAAGCACCCAGGCAGAAGGCCAGATCTACATTCTAACGGCCAGCGAAAATGGTTATGGCAAGCGCACACGCCTGGAAGAGTTCCCGCTGCGCGGTCGTGGTGGCCAAGGGGTTATCGCCATGCAGACCAGCGAGCGTAACGGTGCCCTTGTGGCGGCCATGCAGGTTTATGACAGCGATGAGATGATGCTGATTACAGACCGCGGGACGATGGTACGTACGCGTGTGGAAGAGGTGTCTACCACCTCACGCAACACCCAGGGCGTTATGCTGATCCGTCTGGGTAAAGAAGAAAAACTGGTTAAAACAGTTCGTGTTGATGAGCCTGGTGACAGTGAGCTTGAAGCACTGGATGAAGAGGGTGAGCCAGACAACGCGGGCGACAACGCACAGGATACGGCGACTGATGACACGTCACTATAACTTTTGTGCAGGGCCAGCGGCCCTGCCTGTTGCGGTGCTCGAAAGAGCCCGCAACGAGCTGGTAGATTACCAAGGGCGTGGCTTATCCGTTATGGAGATGAGCCATCGCAGCGATGAATTTATAGCCATTGCTGAGCAGGCGGAAGCCGATTTCCGTCAGCTGCTAAGTGTGCCCGACAACTATAAGGTGCTGTTCCTGCAGGGGGGCGCCAGCATGCAGTTTGCCATGCTGCCAATGAACCTGCTGGGCCAGGGCGGTAGTGCCAACTTTATCCAAACGGGCATTTGGGGCAAAAAAGCGATTAGCGAAGTCAAGCGACTTGGCTATGCATGCCACTTGGCTGGAAACAGTGAGGCGGGTGGGCATGTGGCTGTACCTTCCCAGGATGCGTTGACGCTAAGTGCGGATGCGGCCTATCTGCACTACACCTCCAATGAGACGATTGGCGGGCTTGAATTTGACTATACGCCGCAGGTTGTACGTGAAGATGGCCAGCATGTGCCGTTGGTCTGTGATATGTCCTCCAATATTTTGTCCAAGCCCATTAATGTTGCAGACTTTGGCGTTATCTTTGCTGGGGCCCAAAAAAATATTGGGCCGGCAGGTCTAACCCTTGCCGTAGTGCGTGATGATTTGCTCGGCCGGGCGGTCCCCAATACTCCGTCGCTGTTTGATTACCAAATGCTCGCAGACGCTGGGTCAATGGTGAATACGCCGCCAACCTATGCGTGGTACCTGGCAGGGCTTGTATTCCAGTGGTTACGTGATGATGTCGGTGGCCTGGTGGCTATGGATGCCATTAATCAGCGTAAAGCAGCAAAGCTTTATGGCGCGATTGATGCCAGCGATTTCTATAGCAACCCCATTGCAGTGGCTAATCGCTCGCGTATGAACGTGCCGTTTGTGCTGGCTGATTCAGCCCTCGATAAAGCGTTCTTGCAAGAGGCCGACCAAGCGGGGCTACTGAATCTAAAGGGGCACCGTAGCGTGGGCGGTATGCGTGCCAGCTTGTATAACGCAGTACCCGAAGAAGCCGTTGATGCGCTGGTTGCTTTTATGGCTGATTTTGAACAGCGAAGAGGCTAATAATCATGTCCGACTCGTCGATCAATCTGGACGACCTGCGCCAACGTATCGATCAACTTGATGGCGATATACTACGCCTGATCAGTGAGCGCGCTGACTGTGCTCAAAAAGTGGCGCATGTAAAGCTGGCTCACGATAAGGATGCGGTGTTTTACCGGCCTGAGCGTGAAGCGCAAGTGCTGCGACGGATTATGTCGCTTAACAAGGGGCCGCTGGATTCCGAAGAAATGGCGCGGCTGTTTCGAGAAATCATGTCGGCTTGCTTGGCACTTGAGCAGCCGATCAAAGTGGCTTATCTGGGGCCTGAAGGGACGTTTACTCAGCAGGCGGCACTAAAGCACTTTGGCGAAAGCGCCATTAGCCTACCCATGGCAGCTATCGATGAAGTGTTTCGTGAAGTAGAAGCGGGTGCCGTGAACTATGGCGTAGTGCCTGTTGAAAATTCAACAGAAGGCGTTGTGAATCATACCCTCGATACGTTTATGGATTCGTCTATCCATATTTGTGGCGAGGTGGTGCTACGCATTCACCATCACCTGCTGATCAGTGATACGACGCGTCGCGATAAAATCTCCCGCATTTATTCGCATCCCCAGTCGTTTGGTCAATGCCGAAAGTGGCTGGATGCACATTACCCACACGCCGAACGGGTTCCTGTTTCCTCGAATGCAGAGGCTGCCAAGCTGGTCAAAACTGAATGGCACAGTGCGGCCATTGCAGGTGATATGGCGGCCAAACTGTATGGGCTTGAGCGCGTAGCTGACAAAATTGAAGATCGCCCGGATAACTCGACCCGGTTTTTGATTATTGGTAGTGAGCATGTGCCAATGGCAGGGGATGATAAAACCTCCATTGTCGTGGCCATGCGTAACCAACCTGGCGCACTGCACGACCTGCTTGAGCCTTTCCATCGGCATCATATTGATTTAACGCGCATCGAGACGCGCCCATCACGTACGGGCGTATGGAATTATGTTTTCTTTATCGATTTTAAGGGCCACGCTGACGAACCGCGCGTTGCTGCCGTGTTGGAAGAGGTAAGGTTACGCGCCTCGGAGCTTCGCGTTTTAGGTTCCTATCCGCAGGGCGTGCTGTGACCGCTATGGCATCATCGGTCGTTGAAGCACCTTCCTGTAATGAACAGCGGCTATTGATCGTTGGCCTCGGCTTGATTGGTGGGTCACTCGCAGCAGCGCTGCGCGCCTCAGGGTTTAATGGCGTGATTGTGGCTTGCGATCCAAGCGAAGATGAAATCGCTCGCGGTGTCGAGATGGGGTTAATCGATACGGGGGGCGTCACTCTCGCTGACCAGGTGGCAGACGCGACCATGATCGTCCTCGCGGTGCCTGTGCTTGCCATGGAGCCGGTGATGGCATCGTTGGCAGGCGTGCTTTCGCAAGCGGCGGCCAATGTGGTGCTAACCGATGTGGGCAGTACCAAAGCCACTATTCGTGACTGCGCCGAGCGTGTGTTTGGTGCGGTGCCAGCCAATATGGTGTTGGGGCATCCTATTGCAGGGTCAGAAAAGAGCGGTGTGGCGGCGGCTAATCCGCGCCTTTTTGCTGATCACAACGTTATTTTGACGCCTGAACCAGGGGTTGATTGTGATGCGTTGGCGCGCGTGCGTGCGTTGTGGCAGGCCTGCGGCGCGAATGTGTTGGAGATGGACGTTGAGCGCCATGATCAGGTCCTTGCACGCACTAGTCATTTACCCCACTTACTGGCTTTTTCTCTGGTGGATACACTAGCCCGACAGGATGAGCGGCTTGAGATTTTCCGTTATGCCGCCGGTGGTTTTCGCGACTTTACGCGCATCGCAGGCAGCGACCCGGTCATGTGGCGGGATATTTTTACGGCTAACCGTGAGGCGGTTCTGGCATCTTTAGATGATTTTGAAGAAGGCCTGGCTCAGTTACGTCACGCGATTGAGCGAGGCGATAGCGATGCCCTTATTGCGACCTTTGATCGTGCCAGCCACGCACGCCATTACTTTGATACGTTATTGAATAAAACCAGCTACCAAGCGGAATACAATATGCAACCACAAGGCAAGGTAACCTACCGAGTTCGGCCCGGCGGCCAGGCGAAAGGCCATTTGCGCGTACCGGGTGACAAATCGATGTCACACCGCTCTATTATGCTAGGAGCGCTGGCTCAAGGCGTCACCGAGGTCAAAGGGTTTCTTGAAGGTGAAGATAGCCTGGCGACACTGCAAGCGTTTCGTGAGATGGGCGTTGCGATTGAAGGGCCTCACCATGGGTGTGTCACTATCCATGGCGTGGGAATGAAGGGGCTTAAGGCTCCGGTCGGGCCGCTCTATGTGGGTAACTCAGGAACGGCGATGCGCCTGTTCTCGGGGCTTTTAGCCGGGCAGGCATTTGATAGCGAGCTTACCGGCGATGAGTCGCTAACCAAACGCCCCATGGGACGCGTGGCGGACCCGTTGCGGTTGATGGGTGCCTCCATTGAGACGGCTGAAGGTGGTCGGCCGCCGCTTAAAATTAAAGGTGGCGCGGCGCTCAAAGGTATTTTCTACGACATGCCTATGGCAAGTGCTCAAGTGAAATCATGCCTGCTGTTGGCTGGGCTTTATGCTGAAGGTGAGACGCGGGTGCGTGAGCCGGCACCAACGCGTGACCATACCGAGCGTATGCTTAATGGTTTTGGTTATTCTGTGTCACGCGAAGGGGACACCTGTTGGTTGCAAGGTGGCGGTGCCTTGAGCGCTGGCCCCATTGACGTTCCTTCTGATATTTCATCGGCGACGTTCTTTATGGTGGCGGCTGCAATAACGCCGGGCGCTGATATCACCCTGGAGCATGTCGGTATCAACCCGACTCGCATCGGTGTTATTAATATTCTTACGTTAATGGGCGCCAACCTTGAACTTCTTAACGAAGCTGAAGTGGGTGGCGAGCCGGTTGCTGATATTCGTATCCGCTATGCACCCTTGAAAGGTATTGATATCCCGGTGGATCAAGTGCCCTTGGCGATTGACGAGTTCCCTGCGCTGTTTATTGCGGCGGCAAATGCTGCTGGCACCACGCGTCTTCGTGGTGCAGAAGAGCTACGTGTCAAAGAGTCTGACCGTATTCAGGCCATGGCTGACGGGTTGGCGATTTTGGGCGTTGAACATACCGTGGTTGACGACGGAATCGATATTATCGGTAACGCCAATGCCGAGGTTGCAAGCTACGGTGGTGGGCGCGTTAATAGTTTAGGTGACCATCGTATCGCTATGGCCTTTGCCATTGCCGCACTACGCGCAAGTGATGACATTATTATTGATGACTGCGCCAATGTCGCTACGTCGTTCCCAACCTTCGTTGAGCTTGCCAATAAAATCGGCATGGGGGTTAACGTGGAGGGCGAGAATGACTAAGCCTATCCCTGTTCTGACCATTGACGGGCCAGGTGGGGCAGGCAAGGGAACCATCAGCAGTTTGGTTGCCGAGCGTTTAGGCTGGCATTTGCTCGACAGCGGAGCGTTATACAGGCTAACCGCCACCGCGGCGGTTAAGCATGGTATTGCGCTTGATGATGAAGCGGCTGTTGCTGCATTAGCCGAATCGCTGGATGTGGCATTTCCCATCGAAAATGGTAAGCCCCGCACGCTGCTTGAAGGTGATGAGGTAAGCCAGGCAATCCGGACCGAGCACACTGGCGAGTTGGCTTCCCAGGTGGCTGCGCTTCCCGCTGTGCGCGCGGCTCTGCTTCAGCGGCAAAGAGATTTTCAGAAGGCGCCAGGCCTTGTCGCAGATGGCCGTGATATGGGCACCGTCGTATTTGTAGACGCGCCGCTAAAGATATTTCTAACTGCTAGTGCTGAGGAACGAGCGCGTCGCCGCCATCTTCAGTTGCAGGAAGCGGGTATGAATGCTAGTCTTTCGAGTCTTTTGAAGGAGATTCAGGCACGCGATGCACGCGACACGCAGCGCAGCGTGGCACCTCTCAAGCTGGCAGATGATGCCATTACGCTTGATACCACGCGTCTGAGCATACCGGAAGTGGTTGAACGGTTGGCGGAATTGCTTGCCCAAAAAGGGTTAGCATCCGGCACCTGATTCTCCCTTGCGGCGTTTTTGGAAAGGTGTCATGACATGGCAGGGCGGCAGTTCATATGATCGTTCATATCAGAGAGCCCGGTCAGGTCTAACCAGCGTTAACACCTCCAAAGGCAGAGTGACATTAGGCCCGTACTCGCTGGTGGTACGGAGAAGGCATTTATGCCTCAACAACGTTGATCACGTAGGAAAACCATGAGCGAAAGCTTTGCTGAACTGTTTGAACAGTCCCTTAACGACATTAACATGGAGCCAGGCGCTATCGTCGCGGCTCAAGTTGTCGACATCGATGGCGACTGGGTTACCGTCAATGCTGGTCTGAAATCTGAAGGCCAGATCCCGGCGGCACAATTCCGCGATGAAAATGGCGAGTTAAACATCGCTATCGGTGACGACGTTCACGTTGCACTAGAAGCCGTAGAAGATGGCTTCGGTGAAACGCGTCTGTCCCGTGAAAAAGCCAAGCGCGCAGAAGCTTGGAAGATTCTGGAAGCCGCCTTCGAGAAAGACGAAATCATCAAAGGCGTGATCAACGGTAAAGTCAAAGGCGGCTTCACTGTCGATGTCGACTCTATCCGTGCCTTCCTGCCGGGTTCTTTGGTCGACGTACGTCCGGTTCGCGATACTGCGCATTTGGAAAATAAAGAGCTGGACTTTAAAGTCATCAAGCTTGATCCGAAGCGTAATAACGTTGTTGTTTCTCGTCGTGCTGTACTTGAAGCTGAAAACAGTGCCGAGCGCGAAGCGCTGCTGGCAACGCTGCAAGAAGGCCAGCAGATCAAAGGTATCGTTAAGAACCTGACAGACTACGGCGCGTTCGTAGATCTGGGTGGTGTTGACGGCCTGCTGCACATTACCGATATGGCGTGGAAGCGTATTAAGCACCCGTCTGAAATCGTTGCTGTTGGCGACGAAATCAACGTTAAAGTGCTTAAGTTTGACCGTGAGCGCAACCGCGTTTCACTGGGTCTGAAGCAATTGGGCGAAGATCCGTGGGTCAACATTAAGCAGCGTTACCCGGAAGGCACCAAAGTACACGCTGTGGTCACTAACCTGACCGATTACGGCTGCTTTGCTGAGCTGGAGGAGGGCGTTGAAGGCCTGGTTCACGTTTCTGAAATGGACTGGACCAACAAAAACATCCATCCGTCTAAAGTTGTCCAAGTGGGCGACGATGTTGACGTCATGGTGTTGGATATCGACGAAGAGCGTCGTCGTATTTCTCTGGGTATCAAGCAGTGTACTGCTAACCCGTGGGAAACGTTCAACGCTGAATACAACAAGGGCGACCGTGTTTCAGGTACCATTAAGTCAATCACTGACTTCGGTATCTTCATCGGCCTTGAAGGTGGTATCGATGGTCTGGTTCATCTGTCCGACATTTCCTGGACAGAAACTGGCGAAGAAGCGGTTCGTAACTTCAAGAAAGGTGATGAAGCCGAAGCCGTTATTCTGTCTATCGATCCTGAGCGTGAGCGCATCTCTTTAGGTATCAAGCAAATGGATTCCGATCCTGTTGCTGAATACCTGTCTGTTAACGATAAGGGCAGCATGGTGACTGGCCGTATTGTTGAAGTAGACGCAAAAGAAGCACACGTTGAGCTGGCAACCGATGTTATTGCCATCCTCAAAGCCTCTGAAATCAGTGCTGACCGTGTTGAAGACGCGCGCAATGTACTGAATGAAGGCGACAGCGTTGAAGCGCGTATCATCAATGTCGATCGCAAGAGCCGTCAGATTAATCTGTCGATCAAAGCGAAAGAGCAGGACGATACTCGTCAGAACCTGAAGAAACTGCGTGACCAGGAACCCGAAGCTGGTGGCCCGACCACCATCGGTGACCTGATCAAGCAGCAGATGGGCCAAGACTAAGCTATTTAGTCGCTGGTTCTAAGAAGCGTCGCCCTATGGGCGGCGCTTTTTTGCTTATTAACAAGCTGTTTTCTAAGCCAGTTAGTTGTATTAAATTAGATTTACCAACCTGCTTAAAAACTTTTAAATCTACGCTATTCGCTTAAAAAACCTCTTAGTAATTGAATGAAAGTACACTAGACTATTGTCAATTAGTGCTTTTAAAGTAATAATGAGCGCGCATTCTGAACTAATGGATATGATGAGTGTCAATTCAATATCCAGAAGATAAATCTGAAGTATAAGGACTCCCCATGTCACTTCTAAACGAATATATCCAAAAAGAGCAGCAACTTAAGCAGTTGCAAGAAGACTTGCAGCGTCTTGAAGGAGACCAGCGTTTAAAAAGCGAGTTGGAATTCAAGGCTAAGCTTGAAGCGCTAATGAATGAATTTGGTAAGCGTCCTGCAGATGTTATCGCCCTGCTGGATCCGACAAACGATCAACGTGGCACCAAGGCATCTGGCAGCAATAATGCTAGTCGCCGTAAGCGTCGCCTAAAAACGTATAAAAACCCCAATACGGGCGAAATTATCGAAACCCGTGGTGGTAACCATAAAGGTTTGCGTAGCTGGAAGGATGAATACGGTGACGAAACTGTTGAGTCCTGGCTGGAAAGCATGGAAGATTAATTAGCAACTACCGGCACTTCTCTTAAGAAATGCCGGTTTTGCTTTAACAAGAGGCAGATTTCCGGTGCGCGGCTCACAATAGGCCCGATAGCTATTCAATATTAAAAAAATATCTCCCGTTAGCTTAGCGCCGCAAAAGTTAGTGCTGCATTCTTTGCCAGCTTGAAATTATTTAACGTGTTTGGTAATCGTGTCACTGATATGGCCGTGTCGTTGCTGTGACATAGCTTACAGGAAGGATAGCGTCGCCTATAGCATGCATGGCGCTTGGCGAGCTAGGCTAGACGGTTGGCGAGGCTGTAAGTGCCTTCATGGGCTATTTGATGCAGCATGCGGTGAGTGCCATTGCTATTTCCGGGTATACGCCCAATACTGGCTATCCGTTGAGCCCATCGCGACGCCTTTCTGGTAATACGGTTTTGTATGAACATGCTAAGTAGCCTGTAGTCGTTCCTTGTCTAGTTCAGTGGCATATTCAACTGCTCTATCGGCTCGGCAGTAGACCGGTCACGCTGCTGTTCTGTGCTGGTAAGAGCAAAGGGGTGGAGAGTATTCTGTTTGTACACTACGCTCTTTTATGGTTTATTAAAAACAGGCTTGGCCTGATTTGATATCGCTATTGAAAGGCGGGCGCTGTCCGGGAATATCGAGTTGCTGTCTGGCATACATGGGTCGCTTGTGCATATAGCTTGCCCCATCGTATCGTGTTGACTATTGTTTGATTTTTTTGTGTACGATTCTGTGGCTGCTCGTCTTGCCTTTAAAACGCTATTGGATAGCTGTGCCTTTAATAGCGTTTCCGGGGATGTGAGTTAGCCGGCATATAGGCTTTGTCGTTTACGCCCTATACGTTTTTAGTGAATGATACGTTGAACCTTTTCTCGTAAGGCTATTGGCATTGGCCGATAACCTGTTGTCACCGCTTGGTGGTAATTCCACTGCACCGAGATGCACGGCAGACTTCCAGGCTGGCTGTGCGGCATTGGGTATCTCTTGTGGAAATACCTGTTGTGGCGGTACTTCGACCATTTCAAGTAAGGTATGAATGAAACATCAATGAAATATCACAAAACTCCAAAACAGTCGGATGAACGTGACAAGCTGCGTAAGTTTCGTGAGTTGGATGATGCATTTGCGCAAGCTTTGCGCCAGTTGGAAGATCCTAAGAGTGACTTCGATATTCCAACCGGGCCACCGGTACGCTCATTGGCAGCGTTAGAAGAAGATGACGCAGTAAAACGCTCACAAGAACGAGAGCGCTTGTTTGGAGAGCGCTTGAAAGCGTTAATGGATGAGTACAACCAATCGGACCAGGAGCTGCACGAACTCATTTCAACGCTGTTGTTTTATGAGCTCTGGCCACAACATCAAGCGCCGCCTGAGCTCTCTGGTGGCTAGGCCTTTGATCAGGATCGGTAGCGATAAATACGCAAGCTGGGTAAAAACGCTTCGTGCTCAAGCTTTTCATCGCGCCTTCTTGCCCGTGTGCGTTCCGTAGGGGGGTGTAGCGGCGGCAAGTTGATATGGGGCAGGCGTTGGTCAGGAGCGGGCACAAACAGCGGCATGGCAATATTGAGCGCCCGCCGTGAGTGCCCGTCGAGTAAAGGCTCAGTAAAAAAAAGGTTCGCCCGCATCAAAGGCGCCTGCGCTTGTACTTGTGCCAACGCTTCGTCGCCAGGAAGGCTAGCCAGCTTGCGCAGTTGAATACGTATATGCGGCGCTTCGGTATCCAGTTGCATTAGCTTTTTCTCCGCTTCCTGCACGCTGAGACGCTTGATAGAGCGCCCGCTGCTGTACCAGGCAAGCCGTATACGCGAAACCGGAGCTTCAGCAATCGGTATTTGTCGCCAACACTGTTTCAGGTGGAGTTTGGCAAGCCCGGTACGGCGCAATACATTATCTACTTGAGGGTGGCGTTGTGGCAGGCGTTGCTTGATTTCTCCGAATGCTTTTGGAGAGAGCTCTTTTATCCTATGGATTAACTCGCTAATTGCTGTTTTAGCATGGTTAATAGTGCCAACTGCCTCAATAAGGGGAGTGCCAGCGGCAATCACTCCTATGTAATTACGCGTTTCACGACCGTCCTGGCCTTCCAGGTGCCACATATCCAGCAGTGCATTTCGCAGCCAGTTTAATTCGACGGACGGCTGATGCATGACCCACGCCGCCGGGCGTTGCCTTTCATAAAGCACCAGCGCCGCTTCAATAGCGCAAACCAGATTATCAAATCGTTTATCAAGCTCATGCAATAAGTGATAAGCGGTTACATCGGGCTCTTGCATGACCAATACTTACCTCACCGTGAAAACCATTCGTTAAGAAAGAGGCGCATCTTTATCCGCTTGGGCCAGGAGGGTATCCAGGTCGGCCTCATCCATGGCTGGCTCGCCTGCGATACGGTGGGACTCTTCAGCCCATGCGCCAAAATCAATTAATTGACAGCGCTTGCTGCAAAAAGGGCGGTAGGTGCTCTCTGGTGCCCAAGCCACTTTTTGGCCGCAGTGGGGGCAGTTAACTTCCATGGGAGTATCATTAGCAGGGTGAGTCATAACAATCCTGAAATATATAGATAAAATTGAATTAACGAGTGCGATAAATACTGTCCAGACGCTCAACCTGACGCATCATAAAGTCATAATCTCCGCTGTTATCTATCACATCGTCGGCGTTAGCCAAGCGCTCTTCACGAGACATTTGCGCTGCAAGAATGGCACGTACCTGTTTAGGGCTTACGCCATCACGAGCGAGTGTTCTGGAAAGTTGAACATCGGCGGGCACGTCAACCACAATTGTTCGAGCGACCAGCATGTTTTGTCCTGACTCAAAAAGTAACGGTGAAACGAGAAGTACATAGGGTGAATCGTGGGATAGAGAGGTTAAATGAGCAACTAACCGTTCTCTGATAACCGGATGAGTAAGCGACTCTAGCCATTCACGCTTGGGTGGATCTTCAAAGATAATTGAACGCAAAGCGGCTCTATCAAGCGTTCCATCTTGCTTGACAATATCTGAACCAAAATAATCAATAATAGCGCTTAAGGCAGGCTCACCTGGTGCCACAATTTCACGGGCAACGATATCTGCATCTACCCAGCTGGCCCCTAGCGATTCAAACGCGCGCGCTACGGTTGATTTACCCGAACCAATGCCTCCGGTTAAGCCAATAATCATAGCTACCCTTTATTGCGTTCTTTAAAACGCTATTTTACGTGTTTTTACGTAGAAAGTCGGCACCTATAGTGCATTGTGCCCATGTAGGCGCCGCTTTGGACATGAGATGCAATATACCGTCTTGGTTTGTATTAAACCCCAGGGAAAAAGGACAAATAAAGGGCGATAAGGTCATGTCCTGCCAGGAGGCATGCCCAGCCTGCTAACGCGAGAAAAGGCCCAAAAGGAAGCGGTGCGCCACGTAAGTGTGGAAAGCGTGTCTGTGCCACAACGCCTACAACAGCACCTATCCCGGCTGAGAGCAGTAAGAGCAGGGGCAGGAAGCTCCAACCCAACCAAGCGCCAAGAGCGGCAAGAAGCTTAAAATCACCATACCCCATGCCCTCTTTTCCAGTGGTTAGTTTAAATAGCCAGTAAAAACTCCAAAGGATCAGGTAACCCGCCATTGCACCAACGACGGCATTGGTTAATAAGTAGGGCTGAAATAAGAGCTGATAGACAAGGCCAGCCCACAGCAAGGGAAGGGTGAGAATATCCGGTAACAAGTAGGTGCGAAGATCGATCACGGCCAGTACGAGAAGGGTTACGCAGGCTGCATAAATAAACAGGCTGGAGAGGTTTATGCCCTGCAGAAGCGCAACTGTTAGGGCCAGTACACCGCTGCTTAATTCTACAAGGGGATACTGCAAGCTAATGCGGGTGTGGCAGTTTGCACAGCGGCCGCGTCGTTTAACCCAGCCGATTAAGGGAATATTATCGTGCCAGGCGATGGAACTCTCGCAGCGTGGGCATTGTGAGCGAGGTGTCGCAATATTAAAGCGAGGTGCTTGTTCCATAGGCAGCTCAAGAGCCGCACGAGCCTCAAGCCGCCAGTGACGCATTAGCATGACAGGAAGACGAGTGATAACAACGTTTGCAAAGCTACCCAAGCAGAGGCCCAGCAAACAAACCACCAGGCCGGTGCTCAGCGTAAGAGAACTCATAATGCTCCTCAGAATACCTAGATGACGGTACCCAGATTAAAAATAGGTAAATACATAGAAACGACGATTCCCCCCACCAAAATGCCCAGCACAATGATAATGAGGGGCTCCATTAAAGACGTCAGCGCATCCACCTGGTTATCGACGTCTTCTTCGTAGTAACTGGCTACACGGTGGAGCATGGTATCAAGGGCACCGGCTTCTTCACCAATGCTTACCATCTGGATCGCTAAAGAAGGGAAACGGTTGGTCATTCGCATTGAAAAATGCAGCTGCTGACCTGTTGCTACCTCCTTTTGTGTCTGGAGTGCCGCTTGTTCATATACCTTATTGCCCGTTGAGCCAGCCGCAGTTGCAAGCCCTTCTACCAGAGGAATGCCGGATGCATACGTCGTGGCCAAGGTACGGGAAAATCGTGCAACAGCTGCTTTATCAATGATGTTGCCGATAACTGGAATGCGTAGCAAAAGGCGATGAAGCAGGTAGACAAGCGCTGGAGAGCGGCGCGTCAGCCATCGCAGCAATAGAATCACTGTTGTGGCTGTTCCCAGTAAAGGTAGCCATAGTTGTTGGGCCAGCATCGATAAGTCGACGGTTAGCTGTGTCACCGCCGGTAGCTCAGCGTCAAAGCTTTGAAACATGCTTTCAAACTGAGGTACCACTTTAATAAGTAATAGCAGTGTAATCGCGATGCCGGTCAGCAAAACGGTCGTCGGATACCACAACGCCTTTTTGACACGCCCCTTTAGGGACTCTAGTTTTTCCTTATAAACCGCATTTTGCTCTAACATTTTGTCAAGTGTGCCGGACTGTTCGCCTGCATCAACCAGATTAATAAACAAACGATCAAAATATTGAGGGTGGTATCGTAAGGCGTCAGAAAAGCTTGTCCCTGATGCTACGTCATTGGTTAGCTGATGAACAAGCGCCACCATCGACGGTTTTTTCAGGCTTTCAGCCACTACCTGAAAAGCCTGTAATAGGGGGATGCCCGCTTGAATCATCGTTGCCATCTGGCGTGAAAAAATCATGATATCGCGAGGCTTTATACGTCCTTGGCTACTCAGGTCGCTTTTTTTAGCGACACGCCGCACGTCAATATTTTGTTTACGTAGCTCGGCGGTAACGGCGACCTTGCTGTGGCCGATAATTTCACCATGTAGTAAACGTGTTTGGCCCACCGTCCCTGTCCATTTCCAGCGATACAAGCGGGGTGACTTGGCTTTACGTTTAACGGCATATCGAGTCAAACGTTACTCCTTAATGACACGATTAATTTCCTCCAGGCTGGTAATGCCTTGGATAACGTAATAAAAGCCGCTTTGGCGAAGGCTGGCATGTCCTTCCTTTTTGATCTGCTCGTTAATTTCAAGTGCGGACGCGTTGTGCATAATGAGCTGCCGAATCGTTTCGGAAACGGGAACCACTTCATAGATGCCCACCCGGCCTTTGTATCCATGTGTGCATTTTTTGCATCCTTCAGCACGGTAAAAGGTTGCTTGTTGAAGGGTATCTTCATTGGTAACTTCGCTGGATAGGGCATCCATGGGGATGTTTGTAGGCTGTTTGCAATGACTGCATAATTTTCGAGCTAAGCGTTGTGCAATAATCAGGCTCACCGAACTTGCAATGTTAAACGGCGATACTCCCATGTTGCATAAGCGAGTCAGGGTATCTGCCGCAGAATTGGTATGCACGGTTGAAAGTACAAGATGACCTGTTTGTGCTGCTTTTATTGAAATCTCTGCCGTTTCAAGATCGCGTATTTCACCTACCATCACTACGTCAGGATCCTGACGGAGAAAGGCGCGCAGTGCATTGGCAAAATCCAGTCCAATGTGGGGTAGCACGTTCACTTGATTAATACCTGCTACCTTGATTTCAACAGGATCTTCTGCCGTGCAGATATTCCGCTCTACTTGATTGAGTAGTGCGATGCCCGTATAGAGTGAGACCGTTTTACCACTGCCAGTAGGGCCTGTGACTAAAATCATTCCCTGGGGCTGTTTGAGTGCTTTTTCATAGAGCCCCCTCTGGGTATCTGAAAAGCCCAATTGGTCAATGCCAAGCTGAAGAGAGGTAGGATCAAGCAGACGTAATACGACCTTCTCGCCGTAAACGGTCGGCAATGAATTGATACGCAAATCTAACGTTTGATGGCGTTTTGCCGAGAATTTAATGGCTCCATCTTGTGGAAGGCGACGCTCCGAGATATCAAGGCGAGCCATGATCTTCAAGCGTGCTGCTATCTGATTTCGCATTGTCAGTGGTGGCTGAGCAACTTCAATAAGCACGCCGTCAATCCTAAATCGAATACGGTAGTGTTGCTCATAGGGCTCGAAGTGAATGTCTGAAGCGCCCCGATCAATAGCGTCCAACAGTACTTTATTAACGAATTCAACGACAGGCCCGTCTTCTATACTTTGGGCCATATCTTCAAGCTGAAAATCGTCATCTTCAGAGGCTAATTTATAATCAGGCAGATGCTTGATGGAACCTAAAGAGGCATATTTATGATGGGTGAGGTAGCTATTTAATACGGTCTCAAGCTGATCGAACGGGGCCAAAATTCCTTCAATGCTAACGACATCTAGAGAGAATGTTAGCTCATCAAGTTGAGACAGGACTGATGGGCAGAAAATGGCGACCGTGAGATGACGCCCCCGTTGAGCCAGAGGCAGGACTTTTAAGGATGTTAAAAGATGGACAGGAAAGCTGGTAGCTGTGGGCAGCGCTTCTAGCTGAAGAGTCTCTAAATCAATCACTGGAAAGCCATATTCCCAGGCAGCTGCAGAAGCGGCGGCGCTAGCGTCCACGAGTCTTTGTTCAGCTACATAGCGTAATAATGATACTCCCAAGGCGAGTGACGCTGTTTCTGCTTTTTCGGCCTGGTCGATGCTTAGCAGCTCGCTGTTAATTAAACGCTTGGCTAATCCTTCAAATTCCATCAATAATCTCGAAAAAGATGATCTCTTAAGCTTTTGATATTAGAGTATTAATTGTTGCTCATGAAAGATTGCTAACAAACAATAATTCGCCTGCTCTCATAAATTAAAACGCTATTTTTCGGCTAATAAATTGATTAATTATGATTAGTATTGTATCTGTGATACTGCTGTAAGACTAGTTAGTAATTTCAATAAAAATGTGCGTGATGTCGATAAACAGGGGGCAGCTTGGATAAGCATAGCGGCAAGATCAAAGGGGACGAAGATGGCTTCACATTGATAGAACTCATGATCGTCATTGCTATCGTAGGCGTTTTGATGGCAGTGGCAGTGCCCCAGTATGGGAATTACCTTGATAAAGCGTCTTTAACCGCCTGCGAGGGAGAGCTGGCTTCCTATCGGAGTATGGCATTGGTAAATTATTCGCTGTCCAAAACAGCTCAATCAGACTCAGCTATTTCTGATGATTTCAGCTTTCAAGCCTGTGATATTAGCACTGATAGCTATAAACAAGAGCTGTTTGAAGCGTTTACGAGTAATGACGTAAATAAGAATGTATCAGGAATTACTTCAACGCGCGGGGGCATTATTAATATCGAAGCGGGAAAAATCGTGGTGGTGGGCACTTAGTATCCGATAGGGAGTGGATGTTAAAAGACCCCGTATGATCTTTATATTTCCATACTCTGTGCGTATTTCCTCACTACACTACAAGCAACCGTGTTAGCCAATATGTTTAGTGAGAGGTTTTCAAATGAAGCGAACGAGTCTAGCCGTGTTGGTAAGCTGTCTGGGAGGATTGATAGGTGCCAGCAACACGTTTGCACAGCCGCCTGCCCACGCGCCAGCCCATGGGGTACGCGATAATGGGCAAGAGCAGCGGCATCAGCAAGCAAGCTCACGTTCGAAGCGTGAAAGCCACAATAAGCGATATGTGGATTTGCCACGCGTCAATGAACGCGAGCTACTGCGCCTGCTACGCCAGTATAATGCACCCGCTGCTGAATCACTGCCTCCCGGCATTCAACGACAAATTCAGCGTGGCAAACCGCTGCCACCCGGTATCGCAAAACGCTTTGACGGTCCATTGGCCGACCACTTGCCGCGCTATCCTGGCTATGAATGGGAGCGAGTAGGCGCTGATGTAGTGTTGATTGAGGCGGCCACGCGTGTAGTAGTAGATATTCTGGTGAATGCACTGCGTTAATTTTCTCGCTTTTATTGCATCATCGTGACTTAAAAAGTCATATTGTGTGACTATGCTCAACGTCCTCGCAATGCGTATAAGGAAAGAAGAGCAATGCATACATTGAAAGAGCGCCTGGATGTAGCCGTTTCTATCGCCCATGAGGCAGGAGAGCTCATTCGTCAGGCACGCGCAGACCAGTCATTTTCACAACGGCTCAAAGCGGGTGATGAGTTAGTTACGGATGTTGACGTGGCCGTCGATCAGTTAATAAGAGAACGATTAAACACTTACTTCCCTGATGAAGCGCTCCTCAGTGAGGAGCTATCGCCCGCGCATGCGTTAAATGCCGATGTTTCTAAACTTTGGGTGGTAGACCCCATTGATGGCACCGTCAACTTTGCGCAAGGGTTACGGCATGTTGCGGTGTCCATTGGGTGGATGGAAGAGGGGATAGCCAAGGTGGGTGTAGTCTATGCGCCTTTCCTTGATGAAACCTTCAGTGCGGCAGCAGGACAGGGCGCTTATTGCAATCAGCAACCTATCCAGGCCAGTAAGGTAACGAAGCTAGCTGAAACCCTGGTAGGTACAGGCTTTCCTTATCAAAAAGAGGCCCGCCAAAAACTACTAGCACGCTTGAATGAAGTACTGGCGCATTGTCGGGATGTACGACGCAATGGAGCAGCAGCGTTGGATTTATGTGATGTGGCCTGCGGACGCTTGGGCGCTTATTATGAAAGCGTTTCGCCTTGGGACTTTGTTGCTGGCTGGGTTATTGCCCGGGAAGCTGGGGCATGCGTAGGGCACTTGGGTACCGTTCCAGAAGGCGTGCCTACGGATCTGTATCCTAATGAACTGCTGGTGACTGCACCCGGTGTGTATGAAGCGATGCATCGCCTGTTGCTGGATGCAGACCATGCCTAATGCCAAATACTTGAAAAGAAAGCGCAAAAAGAACTTTTCATTTGGCGCATAAAGCGATAGTATACGCACCGTCTTGAGGGAAATGCGCAAGACATCGGAGTGTGGCGCAGCTTGGTAGCGCGTTGCAATGGGGTTGCAAAGGTCGCAGGTTCGAATCCTGTCACTCCGACCAAAAAAGACATATAAAACGGTCACTTAGCTAATTGCTACAGTGGCCGTTTTTGTTTGGTTAGCTTTTAGGTTCCAAATAGGTTCCATGCGTCACCAACAAAAAAGCCGCCTCAGTTGGGCGGCTTGGTGTTTATGCGTTGGGCCATAGTCGGCGCTTCAATCCCGTTGGGCTGTCCTGCTCGACACCAAACGGTATCCTGTCGGAAGCGCAATCCATCATCATAACGGGCTTACTCTGTCGCTGTGAGCGCTGGGCTAACACGTCGTCCCAGCCTGTACCATTATTAGACTTACTCTGCTGTGTCCCCCACAACTTTTGGGCTTTGTTACGGCCACTATCAGCGCTTGCTCGCTTACTTGCTGCTACTCGCTGTGAACGCTTACCCATATCAATACTCCACAAAGTGTTTATTAACTGAGTCGAAGAAACGCCCAGCGTGTTTAGCTGGTTCTGGGGTGGGTGGTGCATCCCACTCGACCGGGTTAGGCTTCCATTGTGAAGAGCGAGCTTCGGCTAGGCTAAAACGCTGAATGCCTTCATGGCGTTGTTTGATAAGCGGTGCATTTTGGGCCAGCTTCCGGATGGTCTCAATGTCGACCCCCAAGCGTGGACGCTCCACTGCTTCATGTTCATATAGGTGTGCATCCTTTAACGCCTGTTCGGCGCTCTCTAGTGCGTTGTCTCCAGCATGGTAGGCATTGCGTAACGTACCCGTAGCATCTTGCAATTCGCCTAACGCATTCGTGAAACGGTGATACGCTTCGCGTTCGTTATCAACAGCATTGCGGGCCATATCCATAGCGGCCAGTGCGGCAGGGGTGCGGTCGGTACGCTCGGCATCCTTGCGGGTAGCCTCCAGCGCCGTGATGCGGTCGCGATAGACCTGCGTGCTACCTGCTACCTGCTGCCTGCTTACGGGTCAGCGCGTCCTGTGCTGCACCCAAGTCGCCGCTCTCGATGAATTGCTCATAATCAGCCTCGGCTTGGCGTTGGTCAGCCTCGGCCTGGTCAGCCATTTGCCCTAGATCGGCGATTTGCTGGTTCAACTTCTGTACTTCACTCATCGTGTAATTCCTCACTGTTAGACTGCTAAGTTTTCTCATCTGCTATACGCATTTATGGGCAAGTAGCTATATGGCGCTGGCTCGCTGGCCTGACCGATACGCTGGCTCGGCGCCCATGTGGCGTTACTGTAATGCACCTCACATTTTTGCTCTCCTTGGTGATTAGCCTCGCTTTTGAGCTGGTGTGTGTAGTGACGCAAGTGACGCAAGTGACGCTTCTTCCGACATTACCCCTATACACACATCACCCATTTCTATAATTTCTATAATTTATAATTCCTTTATTTATTACTTCCCAAAGTTAGTACTTATGTCGCTTTTACCGTCACTACCGTCACTATCGTCACTATCCCCCCGCCCCCAAGAACGGGCTAGATGCACGAACGCACTTGAGACCGGATATATAGCGAACGCTATTTGATCTCTGTCGTTCGTATCCGAGTGCTACCACTCGATCAAGGAATGAGCGCTGCGTAAGCTTTTTCTGGATGCCTTGCTCTGTCGCCCAGTTACGATAGGCATTGAATAAATTTTGCGGTGGGATACGCGCCACTGGGTCAGACTCGCATTCCATCTCGATAAATTGTGCTACCTGATCCGCTTCCAGGCGCCAGCGCTCCCGGGCGCCTTGGCAACTGGCTGGCGTGGTGAAACCATCGCGCACCGCTCGGGCGTAGGCGTCCAGGCACAGGCGCAAAATGCCCGGCAGCTCATCAAGCAATTTCTCCTTTAGCAATGGGTCACAGTTGCCTAGCTCTGGCTTAAAGCGGTTGTTGAACTCCATTACCAGTGCCCGCCTAAATAGCGCATCGGAAAAGTCGCGGGTGTGCGGCATGTGATTGGTACCAAACCAACACGTAGCAAACGGGCGCATCACGAACGGGTCTTTAAATTTGTGTTCTACTGTCGTCGGCTCACCAGACACAATGCCTTTTAGGCTAGCATCGTCTATCACTTCACCTTGTCGTATCTCGGTTACGATATTCGCCAACTTGCTATGCAAATGGGCACGCTGAAAGCTGCGGTTGAATTGCGACGGCTGTACTCCAGCAACGTTGCAACTTCCTAACAGCGCCTCCAGAACGGCTAATAACACCGACTTACCGTTAGCACCGCTGCCCACCAGGATGATAAAGCGCTCATGACGACAGTGAGCCATCAATGAATAACCAATCATTTCCAGTATGGTTAGCCGCTTCTCTGTGGCGTCATTATCGCCATTAAAAACTTCAGCCATAAATTGATTGAATTTTGGCGCGATGGCGTTGGGATCGTAACTAACAGGAATTTGCGTAGTTCTGTAATGCTCCCGGTTATGAGTCATTACCGACCACACGCCATTAATTAACGTAACCTCGCCGTTAATAGCGTTGACGCATTCAGGCGGGCCGATGTCAAATTGATGATGGCTCTTATAGGTATGGTTTTTAAATAAGTCAGCAATACTGTCAACTTTACTTTTACCGATACGATCAACCTTGCCGGTAATAAAATTCTGCACCCATTGCTTAATTGCACGGTCATCTTGACACGACCACACGCCATTATTTGACCAATACCAAACGCCAACTGGGTCGGTTAGCACGTTCTCTGGAGTGATCTCGGCTGCTAGCTGACGTGCTAGGTCTAAGTCGGTTTGCGGTGCCGCTGCTGACGTGCTAAACGCAGTTGCTGCAAGCTCTCCGCTCTGCTCGACCATGAAAGCCCGCTGGCGCTCCCGTTGGCCTTGGGGGTCTAGCTTCGCGGCCTCAGTAGCAAGCGCGGCGCGTTCATCTCCACCATAGAAAAGCGCTACGGCAACATCGAAGGCATCTAGTGCGTGGTCGTTATGGTTCTCACGGCTAAGCGGATCGCTAGCACTGTGATGACTGTATGCCAATTCTTTGCCGTCGTGCTCCAGTACGACAACGCCAGGCGTACCGGTGTCGCTGTTAGGGCTTAAGTATTTCTGGCCGCGTTGCTTATAGCCCGCGCTTTCAAGCAGGGTGCGGATAGGGTAGGCATTATTCACCATAGCAATAATGCCGTTGTCGTCGCTTACCTTGTGGGGTTTAGGTTTAACCTGGGCTGGTGGCTTCGCCACTGTCATGCACGCCAGCGCGGCCTCTGCCAGCCAGTGAGTAGAGTCCAGAGCGGGGCGATTTGTGCAGTCGATAAACTCATAAGGCGCATTGGCCGACAGTTTATTGGGCGCATAAAAAACTTGCGTTCCGCGTGCCTGGGCGTCATCAGTACCCATCATTAGTGCCAGCCCGCCAGCCAATTCAATGTATTGGGGATGGGTAAAAGCTTCGGCTAAAGGAATGATGACTTTCCAGCGCTGGCCTTTACCGTCCCGTAAATGACTCGACGTTGTAAAAGCAAGATAAGCACATCCAAAAGCATCGTAGAGGCTTGCTAATTGATCGCGGCTTAAGTTGTCATTGTCGTGATCAATTATCACCGCGTAATAAAGTGCGACCTCAGCATGCTCCTTAGTTTTGCCGTCAGATTTAAATGGCGTTATTGCAGCGGCGTCGACCTTCGGCCCAATGGATGGTCTCTCACATAACGCCAGCAATTCAGCAAGGCCGATATGCTTAGCCGGTCTTGGGTGTCTGATATTTGCGTATAGGCTATAGTGGGTATTGTCAGATATATTATTGAAGCCCTCACCGTTCTCCACGGGTGGGCTTTTTTCTTGTATCAACATTTACGCGCCCTCCTTGCCTTACGTCGCACGCGTCCTTTCACGACACGCTTAATTTCCGAGACAGGCCAGGCTAGGCGCTTCCCCATCCTTATAGGCATAACCGGCCCACCTTCACGCGCCCAGCCATGTAGAGTTGATACAGCTCGGTTAAGATGATGAGCAGCCTCACGGGTAGATATGGTGGAGCGCCGTTCTCGGCTAAGTGGGGTATAAGTCATGACTTATTACCCCGCGCTGCTCTCGCCAATGCGCGCCGCTGGTGTCGGTTGAAAATGGGCTCATCTGCGACCTTATCGGCTATGCGTTTAGCAGAAGGCACCAGAGAAGCAGCTTCTTCCTGTTTTATGCAGCGTTGACGGTGTATGAATTGACGATGGTCAGGCTTCATTGGGTAGCCGCCTCGGCTGTGTTGCCGTAGGTGTCGCCATCGGCAAGCCAATCAAGTACGTCTTTAAGGCGATAACGCACAGAACGGCCACGTTTAACGTATCTTGGTGCCGGACGGCCCAGCAGGGTGCCTGTTACACGTGATTTGCGCGCTGTAGCCGGTTGAGCAGGAATTAAATAAGGGAATACCACCAGCTCGGATAATTCGATAAGTGTTGCATCGAAGCCATCGTGGTAGCGGGTTAAAGCCTGGGTGAGTATTTCTGTATGAGTCATGTTGAGCCGTCCTGTTGCTGGAGAGTGACGGTTCAATCTTGTGTGGGTGGGGGCAACTTGTGACGTGGGGGAATTCGGCAACCGGTGTACCCTTTTCCCCCATAGTTACGGCTGGCTCGCCTCAATGGTCAGCATGGTTCTGTGCGCCTCGTCGGCGGGAATATGTGCCACACCAGCAGCGGTTAACATTTCACGAAGGAAGTTATGGTATTTACCGCAAGCGTCTTGCTCTTTGTTCCGCTGGCGTCTGGGTATTTCATCAACGCGTTGGCATTGATACCAGCAACCTATTAGCGCGGCATATAGGCCATATCGGTTGCGCTTAGGGTCGCCGTCCTGTTTATCGAGTGCGCTTAGGTCACGTCTATTCAGCGCGCCGTGTGTGATACGCACCACACGCTGTACTGACTCGATGCTGTCCCGTAGCGCACTATCATTCAATGCCGTTCGCTGGATTCGGGGATCATTAAAAAGCGCCAGCATTTCAGCGGCCAAAACCCCCATACGCTGGATAGGCTCCATGGTATATTCATGCTCAAATTGGGCATCTATTCGAGTGTCACTTTCTGACTCCCTGAACACATAGGCGGCCAAATCAAGTTCCCTCGCGGCTTGTTCTAGCCTTCCCTCGCTTGCGCCATCCAGCTCGTATGACTTCATGACTTCGCGTATGGCATCAATCCGCTTAATGTCGGGCGTGTAGCTGTCCTCGACGCGCTTGATCTCACTAATACTGCGTTGGCGCTTGGTCATGACACGCCTCCCGCAACTTGCAGCTTGGCGGTTTTAGCCGGTCTGTTGCCCAAGCGGGAAAATACCTCGACCGCATCGCGTGAATGGTCGGGCCGTAAGTGTGCGTAGAATTGAATTGTGGTTTGAATATCGCTATGCGCCATCAGTTTGGAGACGGTCAGCAGGTCAATACCAGCCATTACCAGTTGACTGGCGAAGTTGTGGCGCAGGCTGTAAAGAAGCATATCGCCAGGTAGACCGGCTAACTTACGAACGGCAGCCCATGGTTTTTGCATCGCTGTTCTATCCAAGCGCTTACCAGTGCGAGGGCTTGGGAAGACTAGCCCAGTCTTGGGGGTGCCTTGTTGCTGGTTCCAAGTATTGAGTACGTCCACAACAGCGGCAGACAGCGGGAAGGTCATCGGCTCGGGCCGGTGGTGGGCGGTTTTCTCTATCGTCTTGCGGATCGTGCCAAAGGTAAGGTTGACGTGCTCCCAGCGTAGGCCGAAAAGATCGCCGGGCCGAAAGCCGGTGAAGTACATCAGCTTAATGAATGGCGCGACGTGATCCACATAGGGCACTCTGTCCAAGTCAGGCAGATAAGCCTTGCCATGCTCGCGGCTGCTGCGGCGCTGCTGGCGCTTTTCGTCTTGATACGCCTCTAGGCCGGTAAACAGTGCTTCAACTTCATTCGCTTCTAAGTAACGGCGCTCACTGCCTTGCTCTGCTAGCTCGTTTTCGTTCATGGCAGGCTTTTGCAGCTTAACGCCTTTCAACGGGTGGACGGGTATTACCTTGCGTTCAGCAGCATGCGCTAGCAGTCCACTCAAGGCGTCGTAGGATCGTTTGAGCGTGGCGAAGGCTCTAGGTTTATCTGCGGCTTCTTGTCTGGCTTGCCAGTACTCCACGTCTGCGCTTGTTAGGTTGCCCATCGGCTTATCAAGCCAATCAGGGAAGCCGCGGGCGATTCTGTCTAACGTTCCCTTACCATCCTTACGGCGATTCTGAAAGGCGGTGTATGGGCCAAGCAAGTAGGCACCTAACGTCTGCTGTTGCTGGCGCTGTTCTTCATGCTTAGCCTTTTCTAGGGCTGCGCGTGGGTCGCCACCTTGGGCAACGATGCCTAGCACCTCAGCAGCATCCTTGCGGCCTTTTGCGGCTGTCATACCTCCAGCGCCATAACGGCCAAGGGTCAAAACGCGCCGCTGACCGGCAAGGTTGTAGTAGGACACTCGCAGCGATAGGCCACGCTTACCAGCGCGGATATGGTAGCCAGATTCCTCGCTATCCCAAACCTCGGCACCTTCGGCCAGCTCCTTAGAAAGGCGGTCTAGCGCCCTTGTTGTTAGCCGTTCTGTCTTTTGCGTCATACCCTTAGCCCTTTTTTCTAGGTTCCAAATAGGTTCCATAGGTAGGATATAACGGGTAATAAAGGGCAACAAGCAGAAAACTTAAGATGTGGTTTATAGTATTGTTTTTATTGATATAATTAGCGATTAATGGCGCCGCTTGTTTCTGCTTAAATATGCTTTCTACGCAATGGGGTTGCAAAGGTCGCAGGTTCGAATCCTGTCACTCCGACCAGGAATACTGATAAAACGCCGCTTACGGGTCATGCCGAGCGGCGTTTTTGTGCTTGGAAATATTCTGGCAAAATATCGTCAGTTTTCCACCCCGCTTGCGTCATAAGAGAAAGAGGAATCTCACTAAGCGAAGAGCTTGATTCAGATAACTTTATTACACTGTATTAAAACAAAGAGCTTCTCCTGGGATAATTGAACTGATACCGTCGGGAAGTGATGTCGCAGCCTCAATAGGCTTGTGGAATATATGCATGAAAACATCCATTGGTCTGACTCTGAAAGAAATACAAAAAAACAGGTTTTGATAACCTGCGTATGTTGATCCAGTTGCAGCATCGCGAGGTGACATGAACGAGTTGCCGCACGTTCCTTCCAGCGGAGAAATCTTTACGCATATCCGCATCATCGTAGGTATGGTGCTGGGGCTCAGCGTTAGTCGCCTGATTATCGGTCTCACGCGTTTCGTTCAACATCCGGGGCGGGAGAAAATTTATCTCCTACACATAGGCTGGGTGCTATTCCTTCTACTGTTCATCATTCATTTCTGGTGGTTTGAATTCGCGCTCGCCCATCGCCCGAACTGGTCCTTCGCAATCTATTTCTTCCTGATATTCTACGCTAGCCTGTTTGCAGCCTTGTCGGCGGTTCTGTTTCCGGATCGCATGGGCGAATATCAGGGGTTTGGTGATTACTTCCAAAAGCGCAGCCGGAGCTTTTATGTTTTGCTGCTAGTGCTCTTGGTCGTCGATGTTATCGACACCCTGATCAAGGGCGGTGACTATTATGCAGCCCACTATGGCTGGTATTACCCGGTTCGCCAGGCGGTGCTGATTGCCGGAACCATATTGGCGCTGGTCTGGCGATCGGAACGCTATCAGGCGGGGTTCGTTGTATTTGCGCTCCTGTTTCAGGTGATCTGGATCGTCAGCCTGTTCGAAGTGATCGATTGACCATCGTCCGGGGCGTCAATATTCGGGAAATAGCGTGTGGTGATACCCATGCCTCGTATAAATTGCTTGGCAACGTGGGTGTTGCATCGGAGACTATGAAGACCGCTATAAAATACGAGCAGCCATGATCACGCGGTCAGTAGTGTTATCCAGGCGAGTGCTAGCTATGCAAGCGGCGGCAACTGGAACGCCTGCACGGCAAAATTCACGCATGCTAATGGTGATGCCGCGACTTGCCGCCTGCTCAACCACAATAATGCCCGCAAGGCTTCCAAAAATGATGAGGTTACTGGAAAAGCCTGTACTCAATGCCAGCGCTGCACCAAGCGCATCCACATCCCCTGAATGCTGTAAAAATGGCGCCAGCAGCATCACTGCAGGATTATTCCCGATAACATTACTTAAGACTGAGCCGACAATAAAAAGTGTTGTTGGATCGGAAAAGTCGATACCTGCCGCCTGCATTTCGGTGATGATCTTTTGCGGCATCCCTGTCTGGGCGAGCGCGGCATTCACAACAAACAATCCCATCAATAAAAGCAGCAGATTCCCATCAACCGTGCCAAGCACTTCCTTGGAAGATAAGCGGCGGTTCACCAGAATAATACCTGCTGCTGACAGAGCAATAAGTTCGCGAGGTAAGTCTGAAAATACAAAAGCAGAAATTACACCAATAGTCACAATCGCAGCTTTAAGGGTTTCTCGTCGGTCCATTGATGCTATAGGCGCTGGCGACTCACGTGGCACGCTCGAATTATGCGGCGCAAGCTTCCAGTTGCCTCGATAGAGCAGGGCTACAACGCCCCAAACAAGTGGTAAGGAAAGCAACGCAGGTACCAGTGCAACCTTCATAAACCCGGTAAACGATAAGCCCAGCGCTTGGGCTGCAATCATGTTTTGTGGGCTGCCAATAATAGTGGCTACCGAACCGGTGTTGGTCGCAAAACAAAAGGCCAACAAAAATGGCGTTGGATTAAGGCCACGAGAAAGGGTTATCGACACTAACAAAGGTGTCATGGCAACCACGACGACATCATTCGTTAGCACCGCCGATAGACCTGCCCCCGTTATTACCAACAGCGCAAGCAAGCGCGGAGGAGAGACGTCCATCGAGGCCACTTTACTGGCGAGCCATGCGTAAAACCCAGAAACGGAAAAAGCACCTGATACGATCATTAGCCCGAATAATAAGCCGACCGTTTCATAATCGATTGCATTCCAGGCAGCCTCATCGGTAATCCGCTGAAAGCCAATCATGGCGACAGCACCAACGACGGCAGCGCCCGTTCGATCAACACGAAAGCCAGGGAGATGGCCGAGAGCCAATGCCAAGTAGACCAGCAGAAAGATGATGACAGTTATATCCACTTTATCCTCGTGCCAACGATTTTGGTGCCTACGTATAAAAGACAGTAGTGCTAATGCCTAAAAGCTTATGCCAGGCCCGTTTTGTCGGCCCCCTTGGCTGCCGGGTTAATCTTGGCTTGCGCCAATGTTTTTTCGAGTAACTGGTCATAAATGGGGCGTCCGCCGATCCATTGAGCCACCATATTGGCAGTGACACACGTGGCTATCAGTGGCATAACCATTGTATAGGAACCTGTCAGTTCAAGGGTCAGGGCTACGCCGACCACGGGAGCGCGCACTGAAGCCGAGAATAGACCGCCCATCGCCGCTATACCGAATGCCAGTGGGACTATGTCGGCTGATGGCGCTAAGGCATCAAGGGTGCCACCAAAAGCCAAGCCAACGCACATTGATAAAGCCAGCATAGGCGCGAAGATACCGCCTGGTGTGCCGGCAGAATAGCTGGTAACCATCGTGCAATATCGCATGATCGCCAATAGCAGAAGAAACATTAATCCTTGGCTGTGATCAGCAATAAACGTCAGAGCATATTCGCCACCTGTCACGGATAACGGCATAAGAATAAGCAGCGCCCCAACAGCAAAGCCGACAAGCGCGGGAAAGAGATAGGGGACGCGTGCATTGATGCTCGATGCGAGTACCGCCATGTGCATAAGGCCTGCATTCAACGCAACACCGAGAACGCCGAGGAGACAGCCAAGCGCCACAAATGCTGGCAGCAGCCAATTTTCAGGGGCTGCAATCAACATGGAAAAATCGGGCGCTGTACCACCGATGACTTGCGTCATCACGGTTGCCAGCAGCGCGGCAACGATAATGCCCATATACGTCCGGAACGTATAAGGAAACTGGCGGTGTGTCTCTTCTATGATGAAAAGAATGGCAGCAAGAGGAGCGTTGAAGGCGCAAGCCAAGCCAGCCGCTGCACCAGCGCCAAGCATGCCGCGCCGCTCAGTTTCGCTTACCTTAAAAAACTCGGTGATCGCCGCGGAAAACGAAGCACCGATATGAATGGTGGGGCCTTCACGTCCAAGGACCAGGCCGGAAGCAATAGCCACCACACCCGTGAAGAACTTGATAGGAAGCACCCGGCGCCAGTGAACGGTCCTTAAGCCCAGCATGGCCCCCTCAATTTCCTGTACGCCACTTCCACGTGCCTCAGGGGCATAGCGGTTCACGAAATAGGCGGAAAGAACCGTAATGCACATCGTGATTAGTGCAGCCGAGATAATGAGCGCTGTACCGCTAATATGTTCAGCCAACAGGTGTGGCCAAACCTGGAGACGGTCGATCAAAAGGTGGAAAAACGAGCCGACCGTTCCTGTTAATATTCCCGTTATTCCGGCAAGTATGATATAGCGTATCTGGGCGTTACGATTTCCCGGTCTGTCTAGATTTTCGACAGGATCGTCCATCATTGAGTGTCTCAGTTTGGATAGTTCAGGGAGACATGCTCTGTCTCCCCGTTGGGTGCCCAGCACCTTGCTGAATATGCTTGAAGTAGTGAGCTTAAAAAATCACATTTCCGTTTGATTCAGTTCAGTAACCCCCATCTGAGAGGTTTCGCTTCACCGCGCATGTTATCAGAGTGAAACCTCTGCTTTTGTGATGGTGACGGGAATGGATTTATAAGCAGGGACCTCGCTTTCGTGGTCCTTGTCATCCAGACCAACAAGGCAGTTGGCTTCTGGAAAATACGTTGCCAATGAACCACGCGAAATCGAATAATCCACCAGTGTCAGCCCTGCCAAAATTCGATCTCCTGACCGTACATCGACGACATCACCTTCTTCGAGCCCCAAGTCTGCTAGATCATCACGATTTGCGAACAGTACATCACGCCTGCCGTGGACGCCTCGATAACGGTCATTCAAGCCGTATATTGTTGTATTGTATTGATCATGGCTACGTATGGTGGTCAGTGTGAGTGCTGTATCATCGCGTCCGTCATCCTCGTCTGTACCCGACATGACAAGGAAATGCGCTTTGCCGTCAGGCGTATCCCATTCTCGCTGACTTGCACCAACTCTCAGACGAAAGCCGCCTGGTTTTTGAATACGCTCATTGAAGTCAAAGAAATCCGGAAAAACAGCCTCAATTTTGTCACGGATTTGGTTGTAGTCGGCAATCAGTGCCTTCCAGTCGACGGCCGTTTCGGGCAGTGTTGCCATGGCGAGGCCTGCAATAATGGCGGGCTCTGAGCGCAGTTCATCTGATGCGGGTTTTAGGCCACCCCTTGATGCATGGACCATCGACATTGAATCTTCGACAGTGATGCTTTGTGGGCCCGTTTCCTGGATATCATGCTCGGTTCGGCCTAAGCACGGTAGGATGATGGTTTCATGTGCTGTCAGCAGGCAGGTTCTGTTGAGTTTTGTGACAATCTGGATGTTGAGGTCAAGGCTGCGGAAGGCATCGTAGGCGATTTTGGGATCGCTCATGGCGACGGCAAAGTTACCGCCCAAACCGATGAATGTCTTTGATCGTCCATCACGCATTGCAGCCAGTGCGTTGACTGCATTATGACCATGGGCACGAGGGCTTTTAATACCGAATGCCTTATCTAGCCGCGACAGAAATGCCTCGTTTGGAATTTCTGTGATGCCGACCGTTCTATCACCTTGAACATTGGAGTGGCCCCGTAATGGGCAAATTCCAGCACCGGGACGTCCCATGTTTCCACGTAGTAGCAGCAGATTGGCCATTTGCTGGATGGCTTCGGTCCCGTGCCGGTGCTGCGTGATACCCATGCCATAGCAAAAGATAACGTTCTCAGCAGATGCATAGGTGTCTGTAAGCGCTTCAATTTGCTCACGCGGCAGGCCCGAACGGCGAATAATGGTATCCCAGTCTGTATTTTCAATATCCGACTTCAGCGCCTCGAAGCCGACCGTGTGTTCGGCAATAAAAGAGCGATCAAGCAGGCCGCTCCCACCTGCGGCCATGTCTTTCGAGTCAGCGTCAAACAACGATTTCATAATGCCTTTGAACACGGCTACGTCGCCGCCGACCTTCACTTGAAAGTAAGCGCGATCAATACCTGTTGCGCTATCAGTGAGCATTTCACCAGGCGATTGTGGGTCCTGAAACCGCTCCAGGCCTCGTTCACGTAATGGATTAATAACCACCACCGGCTTTCCGCGCTTCGAGACATCCGCAAGTGTTCTGAGCATACGTGGGTGGTTGGTTCCAGGATTGTGTCCTATACAGAAAACGGCATCAGCCTGTTCAAAATCATTAAGCGTCACTGTCCCTTTACCGATGCCAATCGATTTTGGTAGCCCGATACTGGTCGGCTCATGACACATGTTGGAACAGTCGGGAAAATTATTCGAGCCGAATTCACGTGCAAAAAGCTGATAGAGAAAAGCAGCTTCGTTGGACGCCCGCCCTGAGGTATAGAACTCCGCTTGCGTAGGATCGTCGAGATTATTCAGAGCTTCTGCAGCCCGGCTAAATGCTTCTTCCCAGCTTACTGGAACGAAACGATCGGTTTCGGCATCAAAACGTACGGGCTGGGTCAAGCGCCCTTGATTTTCCAGCTGGTGATCCGACCATTCCCAAAGCTCTGAAACAGTGTGTGTTTCAAAGAATTCTGACGTGACGCGCTTGGATGTCGCCTCCCAGGTGACGGCCTTGGCGCCATTTTCGCAAAATTCGAACGATGACGTGTGCTCGGGGTCCGGCCATGCACAGCCTGGGCAGTCAAAGCCATCGGGCTGATTCATTTGCAATAATGCGCGCGTATGGGTACTCAGCCCCATTTCTTCACGCACAGCTTCGGCGACAGCTTTGAGTGCTCCCCACCCGCCAGCCGGTTTATTATAAATCTTGATTCCTTTGGCCATCGCTGGATCGTCCCCCGGTTTGTTTTAAAGCATTTAATCAATCATTGGCAATATATATTAATTCTTAATGTTAGCTTAGCAAATGCTTTCGGCAAAACCGATTATTTTATATTTTGGGGAAACTGCCTGCCACAATAATGCATTATGTGTGGCTCGCTAATGATTTTGTCTATCGAGAACGCTTTAAAACGAAAAATGAAGTAAATGTGAGAAGGCTGCACAGGTTGGTGACACGGACATGTCACTTTTCACACCAAGAGATTTGTTGCCAAGGAAAGAGCGGGGCTTGCTCGTACTCAAGTGCAAACTATTGGCATCAGTACACTGCTGAGCGTTATCCATTTCAAGGAGAGCCGTATGGACCGTATTTTTGCGTGGGATGATCATCATAACCGAGCGGTTTATCGCATACCCGGTTGTACTCATAAGGATGGACGTGAGGATAGCGATTTGTCGCCAGTATGGTTACCTGCAAAGGAGTCTGAGTTGCCGGAAAATGTGCGCCTTGAAGATCTTCGAAAAGTGTCGGTGGACGAGTAAGTGAAAAAGCAAGAAAGTGCACTGGCGAGCTTAATCATATGCCCTGCCAGTGCCACTCCAATATTACGGTGTTAATATGTCAATGACTTTAACTTCATAATTGTCATCATGAATGGCGACTACCTTGATAAGAACGTCTCTCGACACCTGTTTGTATTTATCACGTTTATCAACTAGGCCAAAATGCTCTCGCTCCTCGCCGACAGTTAATGCGTCATTAAAATCCGTTTTTGGCAACATGAGTATATCGTCAATCATTATGGACATGGTATTTCTCCATCAGCCGTCGTTATTTCGTGCTACATCTTTTTTTAGGACTCCGTTAGAACGTTTTAGTTTGCTTGTGATCACACAATGGCTGCGTTAAAGGTGGCTTTAATGTTTGTTAATTTAGCGATAGAAAAGCCGCCGACAAATGGCGTGAGCGGCTTTTAGGGAAAGCATAACGAATGAGCAGGTTACTCGCCAGCCTCAAGATCGGCTAGGGCTGCCGCGACAGCTTCTTCCCATTGGCCTTCCGTTATTCCCCAGTGCTTCATTTCAGCCGGATCAGCCTTACCTTCGGCTGCTGCACGGAGCTTTTCAACTGAGCTACTTTCAAGGCAGTGTTTTGCAAAGGCTTTTGTCATTCCGTCATGTAGTTGATCAATCATCTGCATAGCTAGCTCCATCCCTTGGTTAGTGCCGGGCTTGATAAAGGTAAGACAGACTAGAGTGTAGATTGTTTCTTATTTTTTGCTTTAGGATCCTAATCTTAGAGCATCAAGTTTGGAGTAGCGTATCAATAATAATTTTAATGGCGATACCCGTAAGCAGCAGCATGATTAAATTATCAAACCAACGGTGTGGCATTCGATTCCCCAGGTAGGCGCCCAGCGGCATGGCCGTCAAAATGATGCCTAGAGCAATGACGCTATAAAGCGAACGCTGCATGGTCAGTATGTCAGTCTTTAAGAGCGCGGGAATTTGCACGCAGGTAATCGCCACAAAAAAGACGGAAATTGAGCCAATAAACACAGGCCTTTCCAGCTTCATCGCATTCAAAAATGTAATTGAAGCGGGAGCGGACATGCCCGCAGCGCCTTGCAATATACCGCCCAGTAAGCCAACCGGGATGACGATTCGTGAAGCCAGTGCATAGGAAAGCACCAAGCGCCGTCTTGTTAGTTTGATGATTAGATACAAGACAATCGCGCCAGCAACGCCTAACGAAAGCAGCTTTGGAGAGAGAACCACTAATCCCCAGGTGCCCAGAATAATACCCAACGCGCCCGCTATCGAAAAAGCAGCCAGAAACCGGATGGGCAGTAGGTAGCGCCGGTATTGCCACACCTGAAGTAGGTTACTAAGCAGGTTGGGAACAACCAGTACGGCAATCGCGAGCTTAACGTCATAAAGCATGGTAAATACCGGCACAACCAACACCGGTACACCCGAACCAATAGCACCTTTAATAATGCCAGCAGCTAACAGCGTCAATAGGGCGATGAGCAAGGTTTTCTTCCGGGCAAAAGTGAAGCAGCCGATTTCTCGGCTGCAGATATTGGCAATTGTGCTGCAAATAGCGCCTTGGAGCCGCGGTTATTTTAAAACATAACACGGCGTGTAGGGTTGGCCATCAAGCTTCATGCGTCCTTGGGCAACAAATGAGGTGAGTAACTCGTCCAGGCGCTGCATCAGGGCAGGTTCTGCGGTTAGCACAAAGGGACCGTGTGCTTTAATGGCTTTAATGCCTTGTTCCTTGACATTTCCAGCCACAATCCCAGAAAAGGCACGACGAAGATTGGCGGCAAGTTCATGCTTGGGCTGCTGGCGATGCAGAGCGAGTTCACGCATGGCTTCGTGTGTAGGTTCGAAGGTCGCTTGAAAATCTCGTGCAATGGTGAGGCGCCAATTATAGTAAAAGGCATCCTGCTGATTGCGCCGGAACTCTCTAATGGTATCAATCCCGGTACGCATCTTACGGGCGACCGCCACCGGGTCACCGATAATGATAGTGTAGTAGCGACGAATTTCTTCACCCAGGGTATAGACCAGAAATTCGTCTATTTTTTGGAAATACGCTGCCGAATCTGCAGGCCCTGTGAAAATGAGAGGAAAGGGCGTTTCGCTGTTATTGGGGTGCAGCAGTATGCCGAGTAGATACAAAATTTCTTCAGCCGTACCGACCCCGCCAGGAAAGACGATAATGCCATGGCCTAGACGTACAAACGCTTCCAAGCGCTTTTCAATGTCAGGCATGACGACGAGCTCATTAACAATGGGATTGGGGGCTTCTGCGGCAATAATGCCTGGCTCGGAAATCCCTAGATAACGGCTATCCTGACGCCGCTGTTTGGCATGAGCAACATTTGCGCCTTTCATCGGTCCTTTCATGGCGCCTGGCCCGCAGCCGGTGCAGATATCTAAATCGCGTAGCCCAAGATGGTAGCCAACATCTTTTGAATACTCGTACTCATCACGTGAAATTGAGTGCCCGCCCCAGCAAACGACTAAGCTTGGGTCACGCCCAGGTTTTAACGTGCCGGCTTTACGCAAAATATGAAAAACGGCGTTAGTGGTTCCTTCTGCCGTATTAAGGTCAAAGCGGTTGTGGTTCTGGATCTCATTATATACGTAGACAATATCGCGAATAATGGAGGAAAGGTGCTCACGAATGCCGCGTATCATCTGGCCATCGACAAAGGCTTCCGCGGGCGCATTGGTCAGCTTTAAGCGAATTCCTCTATCCTGTTGTAACACCTCAATATCAAAATCTTTATACGCTTCAAGAATAGCCACACTGTCATCGGTGGGCCTTCCGCAATTCAAGACAGCCAGTGCACAGCGGCGCAGTAAATCATGTAAGCCGTTTTGTGAGGTGCTTTGTAGCCGATTAACCTCGTGCTGTGAAAGCACTTCAAGGCTTCCTTCGGGAGAGATAATGCTAGAGATAGTGGCACGAGGCTGGATAATTGATGTCATTAGTGCGTCGATTCCTGGTCATTTTTTTAACTCATTGCATACTAGCACGCTAAAGCGATGGGTACAGCGCAACCAGTGACAAGCCCAACTGTGCTACTCTATGCGCAAAATACGCGCACACGGTGGCTATAGAAAATGGCGTTTTATTATGTTTAATGCCCAGTATTTTCGGACATTTATTACGTTAGTTGAGACCGGTAGTTTTACACGTACGGCACATCGCCTGGAGATGACCCAGCCCGGGGTTAGTCAGCATGTACGTAAATTGGAAAACTACCTTGATAAAACGCTAATTGAGCGTAAAGGGCGAAGTTTTACCTTAACGGAATCGGGTCGCCGTGCTTACGATTACGCGTTAAAACTCTTTGCTGAGCATGAACAATTTCGTCATGGCTTGGATGATGACTCCCTGGACAGTGGTGAGTGCCGTATTGCGTCGCCTGGAAGTGTTGGTCTCATGCTGTATCCGTTTATGTTAGGTCAGCAGCAAATGCATCCTAACTTAACCGTTAATTATAGCTTTGCGTTTAACCATGAAATTGTGAATGACTTGCTGGAAGGGCGCTACGATATAGGTATCGTGACGGACGCGCTCAACCATCCTGACCTTACCTGCACGCTATGGCATAAAGAGCCGCTGTGCCTAGTGGTGCCCGCTGATTTTGCCGGGAGTACGCTGTCTGATTTAATGGGCATCGGCTTTCTTAACTACTACGATGGCATTAACCACGCGTATTCACTGTTGAGAGCGAATTATCCAGGTGAGTTTCGCTCAATGACACATTTTCGCTACCAGGGGTTTACCAACGAAGTCGGCATGGTGCTGGATGCGGTTGCTCGCGGGCTTGGGTTTACAGTGGTTTCTTTATTGGTCTTGGAAACGTCACCGTGGCAACGTCAGGTGAAAGCGTTAACCTTACCCATTGCGGTGAATGAAGAGCTCTATCTGCTACGTCGGCGTGACTCCGTACTTCCTAAACGCTATGAAAAACTGTTGGATGGTTTTTGTAAGCAACGCATCCAGGAAAGAACGCCTCTGGTACCCGAATAAGGGCTCAAAGGCGTTCACTTGCTGAAGCGTTGGCTTACGTATTAGGCGCCTAGCGTGTTTTACCAGAATGCGCGGAAAGCCCCGTACTTCTAGTGCGGGGATGTAGAGCGCGTCGCCCGTCAGGGCGACCTAGTTTGGGCGGGCTTGCTGCTCGATGTATTGCCGCACAACCGATATAGGTGCGCCGCCTACGCTGCCAGCAAAGTAGCTTGGGCTCCATAGGGCGTTCTTCTGGTACGCCGGCTTCACCAAATCAGGGTGCATTAATTTGAGCCTTCGGCTTGAAACCCCTTTCAAGCTGTTCACCAAGCGAGATAGCGCCACCTTAGGCGGGTAGTTCACCAGTAGGTGGACATGATCGGTTCCGCCATTGAACTCCACCAGCTCTGCCTCGAAGTCTGCGCATACGCGACGGAAGAGCTCTTCAAGAGACTCCAAGTGTTCGGCGCTGAAGATACTGCCCCTGTACTTGGTAACAAAGACCAAGTGTGCATGGAGCATGAAAACACAGTGCCTGCCGGTTCTGTAAGGTTGTTTGGTATCCATAGGCCAAGTATAATCGAAGCTATGAAACAGACCAAGACCCTCAAAGTGCGCATCAAAGACAAGCACGCTGCCCAGCTCAACGGCATGGCGCGCAGCGTGAACTTTGTCTGGAACTATGTGAACGAATTAAGCGCTCGCGCCATTCGTGAACGCGGTCTGTTTCTGTCTGCCTACGATATTCAGAAGTACACGAATGGCGCGGGCAAAGACCTTGGGCTACACAGCCAGACCTTGCAGGAAGTTGCACGGGAATACGCCACCCGCCGCAAACAGTTCAAGAAGCCTCGGCTGGCATGGCGCAAGTCCGGTGGCATGCGCCGCTCGTTGGGCTGGGTGCCCTTCAAGTCCGGTGCCGCCAAGTGGAAGAACGGGCAAGTGTTCCACAACGGCAGCTACTTCAAGGTCTGGGACAGCCATGGCCTCAGCCAATATAGGTTCCGCTCGGGTAGCTTCAACGAGGATGCTCGGGGGCGCTGGTACTTCAATGTCGTGGTCGGGGTCGATGTCCAGCCCTCGACCGGCCAAGGCGCTGTCGGCATCGACTTGGGTCTGAAGGACGTGGCGACTTGTAGCGATGGTGAGCGTCTTGAGAACGGTCGCTTCTACCGCGATATGCAAGACAAGCTGGCGACGGCCCAGCGTTCTCGCAACAAAAAACGCATCAAAGCCATCCATGCCAGGATCAAGAACCGTCGCCAGGATGCGCTACACAAGTTCTCTCGTCAGTTGGTCAACCAGCATGGCGAAATCTATGTGGGTGATGTATCGCCCGTGAAACTCGCGAAGACCCGGATGGCCAAGTCGGTGCTGGACGCTGGTTGGGGCCAACTCAAGACGATGCTGGAATACAAGTGCGACCACGCAGGCATCGTCTATCGAGAGGTTCGCGAGGCATACACCAGCCGCACCTGCTCGTCGTGCGGGTCGCTCAGCGGCCCTCAAGGCGTAAACGGGCTGCGAATAAGAGAGTGGGAGTGCTTGGAGTGTGGTGTCCTCCAAGATCGGGACATGAATGCGGCTCGGAACATCCTATCTCTCGGGGCAGGACGTTGCCCTCCTGTAGTGGGAATCCCCCGCCTTTAGGCGGGGGAGGACGTCAATTCCGGTATTCATCAATACCCGGGCAAGAACAAATAAGCTGACGATCCCCAAATACATTATCCACCCGATTAACGGTTGGCCAGTATTTGGCTGCAGTGACTGCCTCAGTGGGAAAAGCGCCCAGTTGGCGGTCATAAGGCCGCTCCCACTGGCTGTCCATAATGTCGGCCTGTGTGTGGGGGGCGTTAACCAACGGGTTGTTATCCAGCGTCCACTCGCCACTTTCAACACGCTTGATCTCTTCGCGGATGGCAATCATGGCATCGCAGAATCGGTCAATTTCATAGAGCGACTCGGACTCGGTCGGCTCTATCATCAGTGTGCCTGGCACCGGAAATGACATGGTGGGCGCATGGAAGCCATAGTCCATCAACCGCTTGGCAATATCTTCCTCACTGATACCTGACGCTGCTTTTAGTGGGCGAATATCAATAATGCATTCGTGGGCAACCATGCCGTTAGTTCCCCGATAGAGAATGGAGTAGGACTCCTCCAGGCGCTTGGCGGTGTAGTTAGCGTTCAAAATGGCTAACTGTGTTGCCTCGCGAAGCCCTCGGGCGCCCATCATTTTAATATAGGCCCACGAGATAGGCAGGATGGATGCGCTGCCAAACGCTGCCGCTGAGACGGCACCGCTCTCTGGGTTAACGCCATTGATAGGTGTCACCACGTGGTTGGAGACATAAGGCGCCAAGTGAGCTTTTACGCCGATAGGCCCCATACCCGGGCCGCCGCCGCCGTGGGGAATGCAGAAGGTCTTATGTAGGTTAAGGTGCGATACGTCGCCCCCGAAGTCGCCAGGGCGCGTGAGCCCCACTTGAGCATTCATATTGGCGCCATCGACATACACTTGGGCACCGTGCTGATGCACCACGTCACAGACCTTGCGCACATGAGATTCGAAAACACCATGAGTCGACGGGTAAGTAATCATGATCGCCGAGAGCTTATCACTATGCTGGGCGGCTTTGTCCATTAGGTCATTTATATCGATATTGCCGTTCTGATCACACTCTACAACGACCACCTCCATGCCCACCATGGCCGCTGTTGCCGGGTTGGTACCATGGGCAGAGCTTGGGATCAGGCACACATTACGGTGTGCTTCGCCTTGCGCAGCCTGGTAACGGCGAATGGCCAGCAGGCCCGCGTACTCACCCTGCGCGCCCGAGTTAGGTTGCATGGAAATATGATCGTAACCGGTGATTTCTACCAGAAACGCGGCCAGTTCATCAATCATCTGATGATAGCCAGCGACCTGGTCGCGCGGCGCAAACGGGTGCAAGTCTGCAAACGCAGGCCAGGAAATAGGGATCATTTCGCTGGTAGCGTTAAGTTTCATGGTGCAAGAGCCTAAAGGGATCATCGCATGGGCAAGCGACAAGTCCTTATTCTCCAGGCGTTTTAGATAACGCAGCATTTCTGTTTCGCTGCGGTATCGGTTAAAGGTGGGGTGGCTCAGAAAACCACTTTCCCGCTGGCAGGCGGCGGGGATGCCCGTGGTGGCGCTGGCAATTACCTGCTCATCCAGCGCTGCGACAGAAAGCCCGTGTTCATTGCCCAGCAGCACATCAAATAGGGTGGCAACATCGTGTGCGGTGGTTGTTTCATCCAGGCTGATGCCTACATCGCCATTGGCGAAGTAGTGGAGATTGACATCGTGCGTCATGGCGCGACCATGAATTTTACCTGCATCTACCTGAGTTAAGCGCAGCGTATCAAACCAGCTGTTATGCACTAGCGCAACGCCAGATTGCTGCAAGCCTTGAGCAAGCAACGTGGTGAGCCGATGGACACGCCCAGCAATTTTACGCAGCCCTTCAGCACCATGGTAGGTCGCGTAGAACCCTGCGATATTGGCTAAAAGAGCCTGCGCCGTGCAGATGTTGGAGGTGGCCTTTTCGCGACGGATATGCTGCTCGCGCGTCTGCATGGCCATCCGCAGGGCGGTGTTGCCTCGGCTATCTTTGGATACACCGATAATACGCCCGGGAATAGAGCGCTTAAGCTTATCTGAGGTGGCAAAGAACGCCGCATGTGGGCCACCAAAGCCCATCGGCACCCCAAAACGCTGCGAATTGCCAATCACGATATCCGCACCTAACGCGCCGGGTTCCTTGAGAAGCACCAGACTCAGCAAGTCAGAGGCTACACAGGTCATGATATTATGGGCAGTGGCCGCCTTTAACAGAGGTGCCAAGTCACGTACTTCGCCGCTGGCGGAAGGGTACTGAAGCAACGCGCCAAACACATCATGGTCGGCAAGCGTATCGGCAGGCCCTGTAATGATTTCAAAACCAAAAAAATCAGCGCGGTTTTTTACGACATCAAGGGTTTGCGGAAAAATATCGTCGGCAATAAAGAAAGCGTTGGATTTGCTCTTTTTATTACTCCGCTTACATAGCGCCATGGCTTCTGCGGCTGCCGTGGCCTCATCCAGTAATGAAGCATTGGCAAGCTCCATTCCGGTCAGGTCCATAATAACCTGCTGAAAGTTTAATAATCCCTCCAACCGGCCTTGAGAAATTTCTGGCTGATAGGGCGTATAAGCGGTGTACCAACCCGGGTTTTCGAGCACATTACGTTGAATAACCGCTGGCATATGCGTGCCGTAATAGCCCTGGCCAATATAGCTTTTAGCAACACGGTTCTGGCGAGCCAGCTGGCCTAAGTACTCAAGCGCTTCAGCCTCACTACGTGGATCATCCAGGTTCAGTTCACGGCCAAGGCGAATGTCGCTGGGTATGGTTTGCTCAATCAGATCTTCCATGCGCTTGATATTGAGCACGTTTAACATGGTATCTACGTCGTCGGCATTCGGGCCGTTATGACGTTTGATAAAAGCATCGTGGTCGGCCAGTTCGGACAAGCGGCGTGTTTCAAATGACATGGGAAGATTCCGAGCGAGAAAGAGAAGCGTGGTAGAGGCATAAAATACAAAGCCTGCCGTAAAGGGCAGGCTTTGCGGTATTAATCGTCAGTGCTTAATGTGGCCTGATAAGCATCAGCATCCAGTAAACCGTCCAGGTTCTGGTCGGTCAGGCGTACCTTCATCAGCCAGCCGCCTTCATAGGGTGCGTCGTTCACCGTTTCGGGTGAGTCTTCAAGCGCGTCATTAATTTCGATAACTTCCCCGCTTACCGGGGCGTAGAGGTCGGAAGCCGCCTTTACTGATTCAATAACGCCGAACTCTTTGCCCTGGGTAAGCGTTTGACCTACTTCGGGTAGTTCAACAAATACCACATCGCCAAGCGCTTCTTGGGCGTGGTCACTAATCCCTACGCTGACGGTGCCGTCTTGATGATCAAGTACCCATTCATGGCTTTTCGCGTAACGCAGATTTGAAGGAAGGTTGCTCATGATGATTCCCTTTATGAAACAATTGACTGGACAGGCTAATACTAGCGCTTGTCGGAAGTCTTGGCGACTACCAGCGTGCCAGCCAATAAACGAATTTTTAAGCATGTTAACGTGTTTCTGATCGGAAACAAGTTTCCTGTGAGCTAAAAAATGCTCAGCAAGGGAGATTTTATGACCCAGCGTGCCTATCGGGCGGGGAGGTACGAAGGCATTTACTATTTAGAAGGGCCTAAGCATAGAAGCGAACAGGGATAATGGTGTAAAACATACAGGTGGTTCACCTGAGCATGTTAATAATTGCCTCTATCATGCTATTAAAGATGGGGCGTGCCCATGACATCGCTATATTAGCTAAACAAAATAATCGTGAATGCCCGTTTTCTGACGGCCAAACATCTATAAAAATTGAACGAATAGGGTAAGGAGAAGCGTGTGGAAACGTTAAATAGCCTTTTTGGGGCGATCAATGGCGTCGTATGGGGGCCATTGATGTTGATTTTGCTACTGGGTGTGGGGATCTACCTACAAATTGGTTTAAAATTAATGCCCATCAGAAAGTTGGGCATGGGGTTCAAGCTACTTTGGCAGGGGCGTGAGCCTAAACCTGCCCACAAGGACGCCGTCGCTAAGGCTGGCGTCGACAAGTCCGATGAAGACGGCGAAATTTCTCCCTTTAATGCCCTGATGACGGCGCTTTCAGCCACCATCGGTACCGGCAATATTGCCGGTGTGGCCACCGCAATTGCATTAGGTGGCCCAGGTGCTGTGTTTTGGATGTGGATTACAGCGCTGGTGGGAATGGCAACAAAATTTGCCGAAGCGGTATTGGCTGTACGCTATCGTGAAACAGATAATACCGGCCACCACGTAGGTGGTCCCATGTTTTATATTAAAAACGGGCTGGGTAAAAAGTGGCTTTGGCTTGGCGGTCTGTTCTCGTTTTTTGGTGCTGTCGCAGCCTTTGGTATTGGTAATACGGTGCAGTCTAACTCGGTCGCTGATGCGATGGACGTCACCTTTGGCGTACCGCATTGGCTTACCGGTGTCATCATCATGGTATTGGCCGGCGCGGTCATTCTAGGTGGCATCAAGCGGATTGCGAAAGTCGCTGGGAAGCTCGTACCGATCATGGGGATAGCCTATGTGATTGCCGGTGTGCTGGTGCTGATTGTTAACGCAGGGCAAATCGGCGAGGCCTTTAGTCTGATCTTCTACTACGCCTTTAACCCCATGGCGGCGGCAGGTGGTTTTGCGGGTGCCGCTGTGATGGCCGCTATTCGCTTCGGTGTGGCGCGGGGTATTTTCTCCAATGAGGCAGGTTTAGGTAGTGCGCCTATTGCTCATGCCGCGGCCAGAACTAAAAACCCGGTTCGCCAAGGGCTTATTGCCATGCTGGGCACCTTCATTGATACCATTATCGTTTGTACTATTACGGCACTGGTGATCCTGACCTCTACGGTATGGCAAACGGGTGAAGAAGGCGCATCGCTTACCGCGCTCTCCTTTGACCAGGCGCTGCCTGGATTCGGTAATCCCATTGTGGCTATCGCGCTGGCTATCTTTGCCTTCACGACTATTCTAGGCTGGTCGTTTTATGGCGAAAAATGTTTCCAGTTCCTGTTTGGAACGCGCTCTATCATGCTCTATCGCGTTCTGTTCGTATTAGCCATTCCACTGGGTGCTATTGCGCAGCTCGGCTTTATCTGGCTCATGGCCGACACCTTCAATGCCATGATGGCCATTCCCAACCTGATTGCGCTGGCGCTGCTTTCCCCGGTGGTTTTCAAGCTGACCAAAGACTACTTTGCGGGCAAGGAAGTGTTAGCCGGTGAAGAACTCGACCATGACAAGTAAGCGATATTGGCCGCTTAAGCAGTAATCGCATCGGGGAGTTATGACAATAGCTCCCCGTTGTTCGTTTTTACCAAGGAACTATCATGACCGATCTAAAGCATACGCCACTTCACGCACTGCACCTTGAACTCGGGGCAAAAATGGTGCCCTTTGCTGGATATGATATGCCGGTGCAGTATCCACTGGGGGTAAAAAAAGAGCATGAGCATACCCGGCAACAGTGTGGCCTCTTTGACGTTTCTCACATGGGGCAGATTCTTGTATCGGGGGAAGATACCGCCAAGGCGCTGGAAACACTGATTCCTGCGGATTTAGTGGGGCTCCCAAAAGGTGAGCAGCGCTATGGTCTGTTTACCAATACTGAAGGTGGAATTATTGATGACTTAATGGTCGTTAATGGTGGCGACCACTTCTATCTGGTGGTTAATGCTGCTTGTAAAGACCAGGATTTGGCGCATTTGCGGGAAAATTTGGGCGCCACCCACAAAATTGAGTTGTTAGACCGCGGCTTGCTTGCCCTGCAAGGCCCTCAGGCACATGCAGTTATGCAGCGCCTTTGCCCAGCGGCATGTGAACTGGTGTTCATGCAGCATCAACGTTTTACCATTGATGGGCATGAGGTATGGGTGAGCCGCAGTGGCTATACCGGCGAAGATGGGTTTGAAATTTCCGTAGCAGCCGATGCCTGTGAAGCGTTTGCCAAGCGCTTGTTGGCGGAGCCGGAAGTTGAGGCGATTGGGCTAGGCGCTCGTGATTCGCTGCGCCTGGAGGTCGGGCTATGCCTTTATGGGCATGATATGGATGCCACTACAACGCCAGTGGAAGCCGGATTGATTTGGGCGATTGGTAAGCCCCGTCGTCATGGGGGAGCGCGTTCGGCAGGTTTTCCTGGGGCAGATGTCATTCTTCATCAAATCGATGCCAGGGATCATTTACGCAAGCGTGTAGGGTTGCTGGCAGAAGGTAGGGCACCTATTCGAGAAGGCGCTGTGTTGCGGGATGCGGCAGGTAACGAAGTTGGAGTCGTAACGTCAGGCACGTTTGGGCCAAGCGTTGGGCATCCTGTCGCCATAGGGTATGTTAGCCGCGATTGGGAAGCGCCAGCAAGCCACGTGTTTGCGGATGTGCGTGGGAAACAACTGCCGATGACCGTGACGCCTATGCCCTTTGTTAAGCCCCGCTATTATCGCGGTTAAGTCAACCGTAAATAGTCGTTCTAGAAAACAAAGCCCCTTTTGATAAGAGGCTTTGTTCGTTTAGCAAGCGTGTTAACCAAGCATTGTGTTAACGCAGTACCTTGCTGGGATCGATCGGCTTGCCGCCCTGGCGTAAATCAAACAGCAGATCGTAACGTTGAGTGGTATTACTTTGGCCTACTTCACACAGTTCATCACCTGCTTTGACTTGCTGTCCGACCGAGACCAGCGTGCGTTCACACAGTGCATATACGGTTTGCAGATTATCAGCGTGGTGCACAATCACGACTTCACCTAGCTGGCGCATACCGTTTGCAAAGCGCACCTCGCCGGGGGCTACGGCCTGAGCACGCGCACCGGCTTGGGTCGCAAGCAGCATGGGTTGCAATGCTCCTCGGCTGTCTGCACCAAAACGTCTGACAATGCGGTAGTCTTCAAGCGGCCAAGGCCAGCGGCGCGCGGATGCGGGTAATGACGTAGAGGCCGGAGGCGACGCTGCCGGGGTGTTGCTAGAGGTACCGCTAGAGGGCGCCGGACGATTACTAGGCACTGGGCTACGCGTACCGCCGCTACTTAAAGGAACGCTGATAATTTGGCCTATCCTTAGTGCGGTGGGCGAAGCGCCGGGGTTGGCGCTCTGAATACGTCCACTGGTCGTGCCAAAATGTCGTGCTATGTTGGAGTACGTATCGCCAGGCCGGATTTGATAACGGTAAGGGCCGCCGGAGGGAGCACGCTCTTGTTGAGTAGGTATCATCAAGCGCTGGCCAATCGCGAGATGACGCGCATTGACGCCTGGATTAAAACGCTCCAGACGCTCAAGAGGTACGTTAGCCCGGTTAGCCAGTTTTCCTAGCGTATCTCCACGTTGAACGGCCACCCAGTTGCCACTGACTTGGCTCGCACTATGCGTAGGTACGGCATCGCGTTGGGAGGAAGAGGGCGACGAACCTGCACAGCCTGTTAATAAGCTAATTAGCAAGCAGACACCAAGCCTGACAGTTAGGCGTGATCGGATTGGCTGTCCAACAAGGCATCTTTTTCCTGCCAGAGTGAATTGGTCCATGCGTGGAAGCGTTCCTTATGCTGCTTTTCTTCGTGGTAGTCGGATTCGTGCATCCACTGGGGAATGGGCAATGTTCGTGCCTGTAGTGTAATAGGCGCTTCCTGACCGCATAAAAACCCCCAAAACGTTGGCGACGGGTTAGCGTAACTGATCGTTACGTCAAGAATACCATCCAATTGATCGCCAAGCAGGCTAAGTACCTGCGAAATCCCCCCTGCTTTTGGCCTTAACAAATGCTGATATGGGCTTTTCTGTGCATCGCGCTTCGCTATGGTAAACCGTGTGCCTTCGATGAAATTAAATATGGCGATGGGGGCGCTTCGTGCCCGGTGGCACATGGACGCTGTGGATTGGCGGTCTATCGTGGCAAGAGTGGGGTTCTTGGCGATCTGTTCACGGCTAAAGCGGCGCATAAACGGAAATTCAAGTGCCCAAAAGGCAAGACCTACAATCGGGATCCAGATCAATTGTCGTTTTAGAAAAAAGCGCGGCATAGGGATACGGCGGTGCAAGGCCATGAAAAGAATAAAAATGTCGGTCCAGCTACGGTGATTGGATATGACCAGCCACCATTGGTGTGGGCTCAACGATTCAGGAATCGAAAAAGTGACATCTGGCCTCAGCCAGCGCTTCATCCACCAAAGATTAGCGCCGATCCAGTTAAGGGCCACGGTGCATAAGCCGTCAAGTATCCATTTTCTAAAGCGTTTCACTGGGATAACGACTTTTAGAAAAGTGAGCGCAATAAGGGGAATGCCCCAAAAAAGCGTGGTGAGCGTGAACAGCGCAATGCTGACTAAGCCCTTGAAAATAGCCATATCCGTCCTTCAATGAAACGTATAACGATGCGATTAATGCTAATGGATCAATGCCATACTGCCCAGCACAATGGTAAAAAAGCACTTATTTTATTGTCGTTACCTTTGCGCGCTTCAAAAAGTAATTTTCTATCCAGCGACACTTCTGGCTCTTTAATGGCTAAGCTTAAGGCAGCCTGTGATAGGCATCACTTTTTGGGCTTGGGTAACCAGGTATAGTAATAGAGACAACACTGACAGTACCGATAAGCGCATTTTACGCACCACCGACAACGAGGCGAGGCATAATAATGGCTGGATTTGATAAACGTGTTGCTTCCTATGCCGAAGCGATGGAAGGTATCGAAGACGGAATGACCGTACTGGCTGGCGGCTTTGGCCTATGCGGAATACCAGAAAACCTGATAGCAGAAATAAAACGTCGAGGTGTTAAGAACCTGACGGTTGCTTCTAATAATTGCGGCGTTGATGGTTTTGGTTTGGGCGTTCTGCTTGAAGGTCGTCAAATCCGCAAAATATTTGCCTCTTATGTCGGCGAAAACGCGCTCTTTGAGCAGCAGATGCTCAACGATGACATTGAGGTTGTGCTTACCCCTCAAGGCACGCTGGCTGAAAAAATGCGGGCGGGTGGCGCAGGTATTCCAGCGTTCTATACCGCGACAGGCTACGGTACTCCCATTGGTGAAGGTAAGGAGGTGCGCGAATTTAACGGCCGCCACTACATCATGGAAGAAGCCATCGTCGGTGACTTCGCAATAGTAAAAGGCTGGAAAGCGGATCGTTATGGCAATGTCGTGTACCGCCATACAGCGCAAAACTTTAATCCCTTGGTGGCGACCGCTGGAAAAATCACAGTGGTGGAAGTTGAAGAAATTGTAGAGCCTGGTGAGCTTGAGCCCAGCCAGATCCATACCCCGGGTATTTATGTGGATCGGATTATTCAGGGTTCGTTTGAGAAACGCATCGAGAAACGCACGGTGCATGGCTAAATCGTTGACCGTTAACGGCTAAACAACTTTTTTAATCGCTCAATAATGAGGTTGCCACCATGGCTTTAACACGTGAACAGATGGCGCAGCGTGTTGCGCGTGAATTGGAAGATGGCTTTTACGTAAATTTGGGTATTGGTATTCCCACTCTGGTTGCCAACTACATTCCTGAAGGCATTGATGTGATGCTTCAGTCAGAAAATGGTTTATTGGGCATGGGGCGTTTCCCGACGGAGGAAGAGCTTGATGCTGACATGATTAATGCTGGTAAAGAGACGGTGACCGCTCGGCCTGGTGCTGCTATTTTTTCATCGGCAGAATCTTTTGCCATGATCCGCGGTGGGCATGTGGATCTCACCGTTTTAGGTGCGTTTGAAGTCGATCAGAATGGCAATATTGCGTCATGGATGGTGCCAGGCAAGTTGATTAAAGGAATGGGGGGCGCCATGGACCTGGTGGCTGGCGCTGAAAATATTATTTGCACGATGACCCACGCCTCCAAGCATGGCGAGTCGAAGCTGCTTGAGCAGTGTACTTTACCGCTGACGGGCGCTGGTTGTATTAACCGCGTTCTGACTGACTTGGCCTACCTGGAAATTAAAGACGGCGCCTTTGTGCTTAAAGAGCGCGCGCCCGGGGTCAGCATCGATGAAATTATCGAAAAAACGGCGGGTAAGCTGATAGTGCCTGACCATGTACCCGAAATGACGTTTGTGGAAGCGTAAACGCAAATGTAAGTACGTTACTTGTTTTAAGCAGCCTTGGCAGGCTGCTTAGACAATCTCACAGCGGGCATGGGCCGGAATGAGTATTTCGGCGATGCGTTCATGGCCCGCATCGATATGTTTTTGAGTCAGCGCCAGGCCGCCCAGGCAGAGACGATGCTCATCGCCATCACTAAAGATGATGCGTTGCGGCATGGCTGGATAAAAATGATGCTCAATAAGCGTCGAAAGCGCAAACACGCCGTTTTGCGGCTCTTTTTCACCGGGCATGCCTGTTTTTTCTAGCTGGTCATTAAGCGCTGTTAGCGTATCGCCGAGCTCGGCACAATCAAAGCCTGCATGGTGTAGGCGCGGGCCCATAACCGCCAGCCAGGCAGCAAGAGGGTGCGCCTTTAGAAGCTGCTGATATAGCGACCAGGAGGGCATGGGCCACGGACGACCGCGACAAAGTAAGTTGTGGCCCTTGCAGTCCTGTGGGTGTGATTGATTCACCAGCGCAGCCAGCGCCTCACGAGGCAGTTTTGACAGCGTCCCCAACTGTAGCTCAGCTAATACTAGCCAACTTCCTTGGTCATCAGGCGCGAGAAGGCGAATAAGAAGGCCCTTGTCAGCCATCGCATAATGAGCAACCTGACGATACCCCATGTGCGCCAACCGGTTATTCAAAACGGAAGCAGAAAAAGGACCATGGTTAAGCGTTACGAGCGTTAAGTATTCCGCCGTAGAGGAGAGAGGCCAAAGACGCAAACCGCCGATGTCGGGGTGCGAGTGAATATAGTCAAGCCAAAGCTGCTGTACGAATTCATCACGTTGCACGATGCTATCCTCGCCGCCTAAACAAGCGATGTTAGAAAGAGGGTACTTGTTTAAAACCCAGTATAGGCAGGCGAGAAAAAGCGTGTTCAACGACTATAAACGGCAAATTTAACGTAACGAATCTTCCTGGGGAGCTAATAACTGCTTCTCACGTACAAACCTGTCGAATTCGGTAAAACCGCCTATGTGCGTTTGGTCGACAAATACTTGCGGCACCGTATGGATAGGCTTGCCTGCCGTTTTAGCGATGTCCTCTTTAGTAACGCCTTCAGAGGGCATATCGACATAGCGGTAACCCTCGATCTTACCGATTGTTTCCAAATGCTCAGCAAGTTGCTTGGCACGGACGCAGAAAGGGCAGGTCATTCTGCCAAAAATAACCACAAACATGCGAAAACTCCTAACGTCAAAGTGATGGATGGCTCAAGGGGGCTTATTGTGGCGTAGCAGTCCTTGTTTCGCCAATAGGGTAAGGCAATGACGCCGATGGTATCGGCGTCTGCGGTGGCTGGTTTGGGAGCTAATGCGGTAGGCAAACGCAACGCGGAGAATGCTAGCTTTGTTGCGGAGTAGGCCGCTGGTGCAGGACTAACGCTTAACGGGGCGTTTTTGCAGTTTACGCTGGAGTGTCCGGCGATGCATGCCGAGCGCGCGAGCTGTCGCGGAAATATTGCCGTCGTGTTCATGAAGCACTTTTTGAATATGCTCCCACGTGATTCGATTAATGGACGGAGGGTTATCAGCAAGCTCTATATTGGGGTCGCCTTCCTGGTGTTCAAAGGATGCGACAATGTCGTCAGCGTCGGCTGGTTTGCACAGGTAGTTGACGGCTCCGAGCTTCATGGCCTCCACGGCCGTGGCAATGCTTGAGTAACCGGTAAGCACCACAATACGGCAGCTTGGCACGGCGGCCAACATCTCAGGGAGCAGCTTTAGTCCTGAGCTGTTTTCAAGCTTGAGGTCGAGCGTGGCCATGGTGGGTTGAAACTGAACGGCTACCGCAAGCGCCTGGTCTGCATCATGCGCTGTCATTACCTCATAACCGCGGCGGGTAAACGCGCGGCTGAGCACGTGACAGAACATTTCATCGTCATCAATAATTAGCAGGCGCTGATCTGTCGTTTGCATGATGTCCTCAACGATAGTGCTTGAAACACACTAAAACGCGTTTCAATTAGGCTGTGCCGTTAGTTTGGCTTAAAGGGGGGCGGAGCTACGCGGAAGCGTTACTTCTGTCAGCGTGCCACCTTCGGGATGATTATACAGACTAACACCTCCGCCAAAGCGATTGATCGTGGCATGGGTCAAAAACAGGCCAATGCCCATTCCCTTGCTCTTGGTAGAAATAAACGTATCACCGAGCTGGTCAGCGATAGACATGGCAATGCCCGGGCCGTGATCACGAATATCAATGACAACACTCTCTTCCTGCCAATCAAGACGAATAGAAACATGTTCGGGGTTGGCATCAGCGGCATTGTTTAGCAGGTTCATTAGTGCCTGGTCCAGCGTTGTGTCAACCGCAAGCCAGGGTTTGCCGCGCCTTTCAACGATCTCAAATTGGTGGCTAACATCTGGCCGCAACACTAACCAGCGCTGCACAACGCCGGTTAGCCAGGTCTGGGCATCCAGTATTTCGGGTTCTGCCATACGTCGCCGATCGGCACTGGTGACCAAATGCTGAAGACGAGATTTGCAAATGTCGACTTGCTGGCGCAGTAAGCGAATATCCTGCTGTAACGTTCCCCCTTCGGGGGCCTCATCCTGCATCTCTTTTAACAGTATGGCCATGGTCGAGAGCGGGGTGCCTAGTTCGTGTGCTGTGCCCGCCGCCTGAGTGGCTACAGCCAGCACCTGTTCGTTACGCAGCGCCGCTTCGCGAGTAAGCGAAAGTGCTTTATCTCGATTGCGCAGTGCATGGGCCATTTTATAGATAAAAAACGTGACCAGGCCTGCTGAAAGGCCAAAGTTAAGCCACATGCCCATGACATGTAGGTTGAGCATTTCATCGCTACTGATATGCGCCAGCTGAGGAACATGGTGATAAAAGAACATCAGGAAGGTATAGCCTGCCATGGCGCAGGCCGCGCATATCCAGGCATGGCGCCAGGGTAGCGTTGCCGCAGCAATCGTCACAGGCACCAGATAGTAGGTGATAAACGGATTGGTGGAGCCTCCCGAAAAATAAAATACCAGGGTCAGGCCCGCAATGTCGGCCAATAAATGCAGCAGATACTCAATATGTTCCACCGCACGCGGGCGCCCCAACCGCCACCAGGTGGCGATGTTTAATAAGCCCATTGCGATAACGACACTGACGACCGCGGTTACCGGTAATTCAAAGGCCAAGAGTTCAACGCCAACCACAATGGCGATCAGAAACCCTGTCCAGGTGATCCCCCGGACGATGGTGAGGCGTACAAGGTTACGGTTCGGGGTCGAGAGGGGAAGCGGCAAAGCCGTTTGCATGGGCTACTACCTATTTACGTGAAGTTTTGATGCTGTGAATGACAAACTTGATGAGTAGCGTCATGACATAGGTCAGCCAGCCAGCAGAGGCCATTAGGTTGAATAACAGCATTTTTGGTGGCAGCCAAGTGCTGCCTAACGTCGCTTCCACCATGATATGAAAGAACATTGCGAGCAGAAGAGGTAACGCCAGAATATGAATCCACATATCCGTGCGCCGCTTACGGATATGATAGCGACGCAGTAGATAGCGCATCGGTCGGTGTGCCCAGCTAAACAGCACCAGCGCGCCCACGATAAAGAGTGCTGCCAGCGTCGGCTCGGTATTGCCGGTATGTACGGAAATGGAAATCGACCAGGCCAGACCTAGCCATACCAGCCCCTCTATGCTGGCAATAATATCCGCATAGCGTCGCACATTTTGCATAAACAATTGGACCTTGAACCTCTAAAAGTGCCGTTATAATACGATACTTGTTACGGTGTGTGACATTGATAAGCAGATTTCTCCGCCAAGTGGATCACGTATACTGCATTGGCTTATTTTCTTTAACCAGCTTAGGACTTGCCGTGGACGCTATTACCCTGACCCGCCCCGATGACTGGCACCTTCATTTACGTGATGACGAGGCGCTGAACGCCGTGGTAGGCCATACCGCCGCCCAAATGGGCCGTGCGATTATTATGCCTAACTTAACGCCTCCGGTAACGACCACGGCTCAGGCGCTTGAATACCGTGAGCGTATTTTGGCCGCCTTGCCTGAAGGCAGCACGTTTGAACCGCTTATGACGCTCTATTTAACCGACACCACACCGCCTGAGGAGATTGAGCGCGCAGCACAAAGCGGCGTGATCAAAGCGGTTAAGCTTTACCCCGCTGGGGCAACCACTAACTCGGACTCGGGCGTAACCGATCTTGCTCACTGCGATGACACCATTGCCATGCTTGCCAAGGTGGGAATGCCGCTGCTTGTTCATGGTGAAGTAACCACTGCTGATATCGATATTTTTGATCGTGAAGCGGTATTTATCGAAACGGTAATGAAGCCTCTGCTGTCGCGCCATCCCGCGTTAAGGGTTGTTTTTGAACACATTACGACCCAGCAAGCGGCAGAATTTGTGGCAAACGCACCGGATAATATTGCGGCCACTATTACGGTTCATCATTTGCTGTTTAACCGTAACAAAATGTTGGTGGGTGGGATTCGTCCCCACTACTACTGCCTGCCAATCTTAAAACGCGAACAGCATCGGCAAGCGTTACTGAAAGCAGCCACCAGTGGTAGCCCAAAGTTCTTTTTAGGTACGGATAGTGCACCTCACGCCAAAGGCGATAAGGAATCCAGCTGTGGATGCGCTGGCGCTTACACGGCACCGGCGGCGATTGAATTATATGCAAGGGTCTTCGATGAAGTGGGTGCTCTCGATAAGCTGGAAGCGTTTGCCAGCCTGAATGGTCCGCGTTTTTATGGCTTGGCGCCTAATGCCGACAAAATCACGTTAGAGCGTAACCCTTGGCAGCTGCCGGAAGCCTATCCTTATGTGGGGGACAAAACGATTGTTCCATTGCTGGCGGGAGAGTCGCTTGAGTGGTCCATTAAAGCGTAACTGTTGATGAAGTAAGAAACGAAAACGGAGCCATTCGGCTCCGTTTTCGTTAGTGGTAAACACCGGCTATTGGTACGATCTTAGCGCTGGCCAAGTGTTTGTAGCATGTGGTCTACCATGCGTGACGAGTGGGCGGCGGCTACGTCAAGGAACTGTTCAAACGAAAGGTGGTTATCATCGTTACCCGGAATGTCGGATAACGCACGAATCACCACGAATGGGCATTGATACAGGTGACAGGTTTGCGCAATTGCCGCAGCCTCCATTTCAACCGCCAGCATAGAGGGGAACTGGGCCTGTGTCGCAGCCACACGTGCAGGGTCAGACATAAACGCATCACCCGTCGCAATGAGGCCCTCTCGGACGTTAACCTCGCCAACCTCTCTGATCGCCTGACGAGCAATGTCGCGTAACTGAACATCTGCCAGGTAAGCCGCGGGCATGCCGGGCACCTGACCTATTTCATAGCCGAACACCACTGCATCGACATCATGATGGCGTACTTCATCTGAAATGATGACGTCACCAATGTTGAGATCGCTTGCAAATCCGCCCGCTGAACCCGTATTGATGATAGCGTCGGGGTGGTGGCGTTCCAGAAGAATGGCGGTACCCACAGCCGCATTCACCTTGCCAATGCCGGACTGTAGTATCACTACCTCTAGCCCATGGCGCATACCCGTATGAAATACAAACCCTGCATGCTCATAGCGCTCGGCATTGTCGAGTTGCCCGACCAGAATGCCGACTTCTTGCGCCATTGCGCCAATAATGCCAATACGCTTCATCGAATAGGCTCCTTTATCAAACCCTAAAAATTAACAGTACAGTAAGCCTAAGTGTTGGCGTCGTGATGCTCAGCCGCTTCAAGCGTATTTTCAAGCAAAGTGGCAACGGTCATGGGGCCTACGCCCCCCGGAACGGGGGTGATAAAGCTGGCCCGCTCGGCCGCAGCTGCGAAATCGACATCTCCCACCAGCGAGCCATCTTCCTGACGGTTAATACCAACATCAATCACAATGGCACCTTCCTTAATCCACTCCCCTTTAACAATGCCAGGTTTGCCGACAGCCACGACCACCAGGTCGGCACGGTTAACATGGGCCTGCAAGTCCTGGGTAAAGCGATGGCATACAGTGATGGTCGCGCCTGCCAGCATCAGTTCCAGCGCCATTGGACGGCCTACGATGTTAGAAGCGCCAACGATAGTGGCGTTTAAACCACGCACCGACAGGCCGCTTTCTGCCAGCATGGTCATGACCCCTTTGGGTGTGCAGGGGCGTAGAGCCGGCAACCGCTGAGCAAGCCGGCCAAGATTGTAGGGGTGAAAACCATCGACATCTTTGTCGGGCTTAATGCGCTCCAGAATCGGGTTGGCGTCCAGATGAGCTGGAAGCGGTAGCTGAACCAGGATGCCGTCTATGCTTGCATCGTCATTAAGCTGGTCAACCAATGCTTCCAACGCTTGCTGCGTGGTAGCGGCGGGGAGGGCATGTTGAAACGATAGGATGCCCGCTTGTTCGCAGGCTCGATGTTTATTACTAACATAGACGTGAGACGCCGGGTCTTCACCAACCACAACAACGGCTAGTCCTGGTGCACGAGCGCCTACTTGCTGACGTTTGGCTATTTTCTCGGCAACGCGTTGACGGACATGAGCAGCGATGGCTTTTCCATCGATAAGTTGGGCGGTCATTTACAAAGATCCTATGGAGGTTGGAGCGCTGATGCAAAAGCACGCTTGCTTGAGCATTTACTATAGGGAGTAATTTTCGCATGCCCAAGCGGCCAGGCAAAGCATCTACACAATCAATCGCGTTAAGTGTTGACTTTAATTTTAAAAATAGTATTATATGCCTCGCTTGAGACGAGCAGCGCGGTAAGCGTCAAAGGTGATAAATCGGGATGTAGCGCAGTCTGGTAGCGCGCCTGCTTTGGGAGCAGGATGTCGGGGGTTCGAATCCCTCCATCCCGACCACACTTAACGCGAAAGGCGTTACTTTGCTTTTCCAAGTTTGGTTGTGGTCAAGTGCTCATTGGCGTTCAGTGTTTTTTGGGATGCTTTATGTGCGCCCATAGCTCAACCGGATAGAGCAACGGCCTTCTAAGCCGTAGGTTGCGGGTTCAAGTCCTGCTGGGCGTGCCATTAGTAATGCTGTTCGATGGTCATTTGCCGGTTAGGAAAGTTTAAGTACGTTAGTGCTATCAATGGTGGGTGTAGCTCAGTGGTAGAGCCCCGGATTGTGACTCCGGTGGTCGTGGGTTCGAACCCCATCATCCACCCCATTCGATAGTAATATGCGGCTACAGTTTTAGGTTGTGGTGGATGTAGCTCAGTGGTAGAGCCCCGGATTGTGACTCCGGTGGTCGTGGGTTCGAAACCCATCATCCACCCCATTCGTATTGCTTATTTAATATCTTCTCTTCATATCTGATACCACTTAATTGTGGTTTTTTGTTTTTGATCCCTGCATTTTCCTTTCATATTCCTTCCTGCATGTTGTAATGTCTGTTTAAAGACAGCTTGTTTTATTCGTCATGCTTCCTTACTGCTTTCTTGGCTGTGCTTGCTCTTCATGCACCCTGCATTTAATTGCTGCTTAAGCTGTTTTTGTGGCTTTGTCTGCCTGCAAAGCTCTAAAGCAGTGGAGTTGTCTGCTAGTGATATTTTTATAGCGTTAATTGCTGTAAAAAGCCTTGAAAAAAGCTTTTTAAGCTGTGCAAGTGCCCTTTGTTTAGTGATATTTTTCAATCAGTTGCTGGCGTTGTTTTCGCCTGTATTAAACGTAGGTATTAGCGCTGAGGAGAATACAAGATGACGCGACAAACGGTAGTGCTAGGGGCAGGCATGGTGGGTGTCAGTATTGCATGGCATTTACAGCGTCGCGGGCACCAGGTCACCTTGGTGGACAGACGCCAGCCTGGTCGGGAAACGTCGTTTGGTAATGCGGGCATCATTCAGCGAGAAGCGGTGCGTCCTTATGCATTCCCTCGTGATATGAAAACCATTTTAAGCGTGCTGCCTAACAAGCGCGTGGATATTCGTTATCGCCCGGCAGGCATGCTGAATGCCGCTTCACCCCTGTTAAGCTATTGGCATAACTCTTCATCAGGCCGCTATAAAAAAATCATTCCTGAGTGGGCTTCTCTCATCCAATTGTGCTTAAAAACGCACGGTCCGATGATTGAAGCTGCTGGCGCCGAGCACTTGGTGCGCCGTGAAGGGTGGTTAGAGATTTACCGCACGCAGTCGCGTTTGGCAAAACGTATTAAAGAGGCTGAAGAAGCTCGTGAGCATTATGGGGTGCAGTTTAACGTGCTGGATCGTGCAGGCGTTGAAAGCAAAGAGCCGAATTTAGGTAAGGATATTATTGGCGCTATTCATTGGCTGGACCCCTGGACGGTGGCCGATCCGGGTGCCTTGGTGGCCGCCTATGCGCAAGATTTTATGGACAACGGGGGCAAACTTCTTCAGGCTGATATTCAAAAAGTTGAGCAAGCAGGCGAGCGCTGGCGGATCGTTACTGAAACGCAAACCCTTGATGCTGATGACGTGGTGGTTGCCTTGGGACCATGGTCTGGCGAATGGATGAAAGGGCTGGGCTATCATTTTCCTACCTTTGTTAAGCGTGGCTATCACATGCACTATGCTGCCCAAGCGCCAGCCAAGCTGAATTACTGGTTAATGGATGCTGAAGTTGGCTATTTGCTGGCGCCCATGAACGCAGGAGTGCGTCTGACGACCGGTGCTGAGCTTGATCGAATAGAGTCGCCCGCTGATGAGCATCAGCTGGAAGCGGCGGAAAAAGTGGCCAGGACTATTTTTCCGCTTGGCGAGCGCCATGATGCGGCCGCCTGGAAGGGCGCGCGCCCCTGTTTGCCAGATATGAAGCCGATTATTGGACCGGCACCACGCCATCCTGGGTTATGGTTAGCATTTGGGCACGGGCACCAGGGGTTTACCCTTGGTCCAGCGACAGGTCAGCTATTGGCTGACATGATCGAAGGCAAGCCGACAGAAATTGATATGTCACCCTTTCGAGCTGAGCGGTTCTAAATCGCCACGCCGCTTTGTAGGTTGTCCGGTTATTTGCTAAGCTGATTTGACGTTTGACTTCTGAGGGCAGGCTTTATGGATGTATCTATAAGCAATACGGTGAGTACAGCGCTTTATATGAATCAAGCGCAAACTGCTGAACAGGCCCAAATGCAGATCTTCAAAGACGCATTGGATATTCAGGCCCAACAGGTCACGGAAATCATGGCGTCAGCGGATATGGGCGCTGAACCCAATCTTGCTCAAGAAGGTAATGTGGGTACGCAGGTTAATACCTACGCTTAGAACGTTGTCTGCGACCACCATCAGCTAGCATTTTAAAGCGCCGACCCGTTCGGCGTTTTTTGATTGGGCTCAAAAGTGATTTTGCAGGCCTCGCTCGCGCGGACACATGGTAGTAGCCCTTAAAATGTCCCAGCATCCATCATGTGTCTTCCCCCAAGGGTTTCAAGGCGCAGGTTTCAATGAACATGGCACCAAAACGGTCATAACGTTACAATCTCGCCCCATTCTGAATCACTCAGCCAGAGTCGCGTTACGTTGCTGAGTACTAATTTCTGTAGAGGCAAGATGAAAGACACTCAGTTAGCCCAGGAAGCGGATCTGCGCCGCACATTCGCTATCATTTCGCACCCTGATGCGGGTAAAACAACCATCACCGAAAAAATGCTGCTGTTTGGGAATGCTATTCAGCTGGCAGGCTCGGTGAAAAGCAAGCGTAATGACCGACACGCGACGTCTGACTGGATGAAGATGGAGCAGGAGCGGGGAATCTCGGTGACGACCTCCGTTATGCAGTTCCCCTATGGCGGTCGTGTTGTGAACTTGCTGGATACGCCAGGGCACGAAGACTTCTCGGAAGATACCTACCGAACGCTGACCGCCGTTGACTCCGCTTTGATGGTGATTGATGGCGCCAAGGGTGTCGAAGATCGGACCATCAAATTGATGGAAGTGTGTCGTTTACGTGCCACGCCCATCCTGACTTTTATTAACAAAATGGACCGTGATATCCGTGACCCTATTGAGGTGATGGACGAAGTCGAGACCGTTTTAAATATTCAGTGCGCGCCCATGACATGGCCTGTCGGTATGGGGCGTCATTTCAAGGGTGTCTACCACCTTTACAATGATGTTATCCATCTTTATACCCAGGGCCAGGGCAGCCATATTCCGGAAGACAAGCGCATTGAGGGCTTGGATAGCCCTGAAGTTGATGCCGTTCTGGGCGAAGAGCAGGCCGAAGAGCTGCGTATGGAAGTCGAGCTGGTACGGGGCGCTTCGCACACGTTTGATCTTGAGGCTTATCGGCGAGGTGAGCTTACGCCCGTCTACTTCGGTACTGCGATGGGGAACTTTGGTGTACGCGAAATGCTGGACGGCTTCGTCGAGTATGCGCCTGCCCCTCAGCCGCATAAAACCGACCTGCGTGAAGTAACCGCTCATGACGAGCGTTTCACCGGGTTTGTATTTAAGATCCAAGCCAATATGGATCCTAATCATCGTGACCGTATCGCTTTTTTACGTGTTTGCTCCGGCAAATATGAGAAAAATATGAAGATGCGCCATGTGCGTATTGGCAAAGATGTCAAAATTGCTGATGCGTTGACGTTTATGGCATCTGATCGCTCCCATGTAGAAGAAGCCTGGCCGGGTGACATTATTGGTTTGCATAACCATGGCACGATCCAAATCGGCGATACCTTTACCGTTGGCGAGGATATGCGTTTTACCGGTATTCCTCACTTCGCGCCTGAGCTTTTCAAGCGAGTTCGCCTGAAAGACCCGCTGAAAATGAAAGCGCTTCAGAAGGGCTTGCAGCAGCTGTCCGAAGAGGGCGCTACTCAGGTCTTCATGCCTATGGATAACAACGATCTAATCCTCGGGGCGGTGGGCACCTTGCAGTTTGACGTGGTCGCCCATCGGCTAAAGGAAGAGTACAAGGTCGATTGTTTGTATGAGGGGGTCAACGTACAAACGGCCCGCTGGGTATATTGCGACGATGCCAAAATGCTCGAAGAGTTTAAGCGTAAAGCCAGCACGAATTTGGCTATTGATGGAGGCGGTTACTTAACCTACATCGCACCTACTCGGGTTAATTTACAAATGACCCAGGAGCGCTGGCCCGATATTCGCTTCCAGCCCACACGAGAGCATTAAGTTAGCTACTCTTTAAGATAAGCAAAGGTTGGCAAGCCCAGGGAGGGGCTTGCGTGATATATCAACAGGGAGGCCCGACAGTGCTAATCGATGCCCATTGTCATCTGGACTTTAGCGCGTTTGATCAGGACCGCGATGCTGTTTTTGCAGCAGCACACGCGGCCGGTGTCTCTCATTTCATTGTGCCTGGCACTACTCGGAAGCGTTGGCAACAGGTGCTGGCGCTAGGCGAGCGCAGTGATGTTAGTGTGTGCTTGGGCCTCCACCCCTATTTTATGGAACAGCACCAGCGCGATGAGGATATCCTTGCGCTGGAGCAGGCGCTGTATTCAAATCCACAGGTGGCAGCGGTTGGGGAGTGCGGCATTGATGCACGCTTTACAGATTCCTGGGAGCCGCAGTGGCGCCTTTTCGATGATCAGCTGCGCTTGGCCAAGCAGTACAAGCTTCCTGTCGTGGTTCACTGTGTGCAGGCCAATGACAAGGTCAGTAAACGACTGCGCCAGTTAGCGCTTCCCCAAGCGGGGCTGATTCACGCCTTCTCTGGCTCTATAGAGCAAGCCCAAAAGTTTTTAGACGGAGGCTTTGTACTGGGGCTTGGGGGCGCTGTTACCTATGAGCGTGCTCAGCGGCTGCGGCGAACGGTAGCGGCATTACCCAATGATGGCTTTGTACTGGAAACAGATAGCCCTGACATGCCCCTTAGCGGTCATCAGGGTGAGCGTAACGAACCCCAATGTGTTGCTCGCGTGTGTCGCGTCGTGGCCACGCTGCGCAACCAAGCAGAAGAAGAGGTGGCGGCACATAGCAGTGCCAATGCCGCCCGGTTGTTTAAGCTTCAGGCTTTTCAGGATTCTTAAACGAGTGAGCTTAGCCCTTGTAGGCCTAATCCTTTTAAACTTAGCCCTTTTAAACCTGGCCCTTTAACGTGGCCACCAGTTGTTCAGGGTCAAGCCGTTCAATAGCGTAGGGTAGCGGCAGTAGGGTGATTGCGTTGCCTTCCCAGTAAAGCGGTATCGCTTCTTCTGTCGCCTTGGTATTCATCACTGCCAGTAGCTCCACACTATCATTATCGCGCCTTACGCTTGCAACGACCTCGCCCATGGCTTTATCCAGCTCGGTTTTTATGCTGGCGCCTGTCTCGGGTAGCGTTGTCGATGTCAGTTCAGCGTGAACCAAGCGTTTTTTAACTTGTCCACGAAAGTGTGCTCGGGCTACCACTTCCTGTCCTGTGTAGCAGCCCTTTTTAAAGCTAATGCCCCCTAGTGCTTCCCAGTTCAGCATTTGAGGCAGAAATTGATCCTGCTGAGCCTCTGAGAGCCAGGCAATTCCGCTGCGAATGTCGGCAAGTTGCCAGGCAGCCTGCTGGGCTTCGTCGTCCACCACCTGTTGAGAGGATGCCTCTGTCGTTGTCTCAGTCGTGCAAAACAGCCAGCGAGGCATTTCCCCGGCCACGCGTACAACGCTTGATTGTTCATTAACGCTTTGTGTGTATGGCTGTTCAGGAAGGGTTAATCCCAGTGACTCAGCTAAGGTGTCTGCTGCTTTGCTGGCGCCAATAAACGTGATGTTTGTGTTATGGGTCAATTCAGCCCGATAAAACGCGGCAAATTTTTTTAAATGGGCCGCCAGCGAGTCGGCAAGAGAGATACTAAGGATAAGTCTAAAGTGTTCAGCGTTAAGGCGCAGCAGCTGACCATTGGCGAGCATTCTTCCTTTGGGTGTGCAAAAACACGTAAGAGGGGCAAACTCGCCATCCGCTAAACTTACCTGAGCGCTTGTTTGGCCCTGCAGAAATTTTTCAGCATCTGCCCCTGTTACATCCAGCGCTGCCAAGTGATGAAGGCGCACATTGTCGGTGATCGCAGTAGAGGGGATAACCGTTGCCATATAGACTCCTGATGAGTAGCTGATCGCTGAAAGTAGGATTAGGACGCCGCGCTTCTCAACCTGTGGGCGAATGATACTAATTGCAAGGTGTAATAGCGTGCTAGAATCTTTCTGTTGTATCAGTTTTGCATAAGGTTAAGTGAGGAGGGTAGCGTAATGGCACAGCAATCGTTAACGTTTCAAGGCGTAAAAAACGCTGATCAAGTCAACAAGATTACCACGGCGTTGATGATGTTGGAGGGGGTTGATAGTGCAGAGGTAGGTCGCCACGGCGCAGATGTGGATGGCCGTGTTAAACGTGAGGCACTGATCAACGCTGTAGAGAAGCTCAAACTGGGAGTGAAAGTATCCTGATGCATCCGCCTATTACGGTAATCAGCCAGCGTAACCATGTATTTCGCCAGCGTATTGAGGTCGATAGCCTGGAGGCCCTGTATGCCGATGTTCCCACTCTGGTCGGAGGCGAAGGCAGTGCGCCCGACCCACATGACTATTTCGATATTTCTCTGGGAACGTGTAAGGCCATTACGGTGCAGATGTATGCCAAGCGCAAGAAGTGGCCGCTTACGGCGATTACTGTCACGGTGCAGCGGGACGACAGTGAGGAAGCGCATGGAACTTATAAATTGAATGTAGCGTTAACACTGCATGGGATCAGCGACCCGGAACAGCGGGCACGCCTGGAAGAGATCAGCCATCGCTGCCCCATCCAGCGCCTGATGACGCAGGCAACTGTCGATATCACTACGCACGTTATTTAACTTTTCATTCAGGAGCAATGATGAGCAAAGAGTTTCGGTTACAGTCGAAATTTAAGCCTGCCGGTGACCAGCCAAATGCGATAAAAGACTTGGTAAGTGGCCTGGAGTCAGGACTTGCCCATCAAACGCTGCTGGGGGTAACCGGGTCGGGCAAAACATTCACCATGGCGAATGTGGTTGAGCAGCTTCAGCGCCCGACCATTGTGATGGCACCTAACAAAACCCTCGCGGCTCAGCTTTATGGAGAGTTTAAGTCTTTCTTTCCGGATAATGCTGTCGAGTACTTTGTTTCGTATTATGACTACTATCAGCCCGAAGCCTACGTACCATCATCGGATACGTTTATCGAAAAAGATGCCTCTATCAATGATCATATTGAGCAGATGCGTCTCTCGGCAACCAAGGCGTTGCTTGAACGTCGTGATGCGCTCATCGTTGTTTCCGTTTCTGCTATTTACGGCTTGGGTGACCCCGACCAGTATTTAAAAATGCGTCTGCACTTTACCCGCGGCGAGTTGATTGATCAGCGTGCCTTTTTGCGCCGTTTGGCGGAGCTTCAATACACCCGTAATGACATGGACTTCCGCCGAGGTACGTACCGCGTGCGCGGGGATGTTATTGATATTTTCCCTGCTGATTCTGATGAAGATGCGGTAAGGGTTGAACTATTTGATAACGAAATCGACTCTATTCGAATTTTTGATCCGCTAACCGGGGACATACGGGGCCAGGTTCCGCGTATGACAATTTACCCCAAGTCTCACTATGTGACGCCGCGTGAAACCATTTTAGGCGCGATTGACTCCATAAAAGATGAGTTAAAAGAGCGCCTTGAATGGATGCGCAAGCATGAACGCTTGGTAGAAGCGCAGCGCCTTGAACAGCGTACCCTTTACGATATCGAGATGATGCTAGAGCTGGGTTACTGCAACGGTATCGAGAACTACTCACGCTACTTATCCGGGCGTGCGCCTGGCGAGCCGCCGCCCACGTTTTTTGACTACCTGCCTGACGACGCGCTGCTGTTTATTGATGAGTCTCACGTCAGCGTGCCTCAGGTGGGCGGTATGTATAAAGGTGACCGTTCACGTAAAGAGACGTTGGTAGAGTATGGTTTCCGCTTGCCTTCGGCGTTGGATAACCGTCCCATGAAATTCGAAGAGTGGGAATCCATTGTTCCTCAGGCTATTTTTGTTTCGGCAACCCCGGGTAAGTACGAGGCCGAGCATGCCGGTCAAGTTGTTGAACAGGTTGTGCGTCCTACGGGGCTGCTGGATCCTGAAATTGAAGTGCGCCCGGCCAGCACTCAGGTGGACGACCTGCTTTCCGAGATCGGCTTGCGTACTGCCGTCGGTGAGCGCGTACTGGTGACAACGCTTACCAAGCGTATGGCTGAAGATTTAACAGAATACTTTGATGAGCATGGGGTACGTGTTCGCTATTTGCACTCCGATATCGATACCGTCGAGCGGGTAGAAATTATTCGTGATCTGCGCCTGGGCAAGTTTGATGTGTTGGTAGGTATTAACCTGCTGCGCGAGGGGTTGGATATTCCCGAAGTTTCGTTGGTGGCGATTCTGGATGCTGACAAGGAAGGCTTCCTGCGTGCAGAGCGCTCGCTAATTCAGACCATTGGACGCGCGGCACGTAACGCCCACGGTAAAGCTATTTTGTACGGTGATCGCATCACCGACTCCATGCGTAAAGCGATTGATGAGACAGAGCGTCGTCGGGCCAAACAGCAAGCGCACAATGAAAAGCATGGTATTACGCCAACTACCGTGACGCGCTCCGTGGCAGATATTCTGGAAGCTGCGCAAACCCCCGGCAAAAAGAGCAGCCGCAAGCGTGGGTCCGAGCGTAAGGTGGCAGAAGGTGCCGGTGATTATGATATCGCCAGTATGGGGGCGCATGATTTGTTAGCCGCTATCAGCAAGCTGGAAGACGCAATGTTTGAGGCAGCGCAGAATCTGGAGTTTGAAGAAGCAGCGCGCCTGCGCGATCAACTACATCAAATGAAAGAAAAACAGCTGGCGCTAGGATAGAGATATACCAGAAGGCCCCGAAATCCGGCGGGCAGTCGAGCCGAGCGCATAATTAAAACCTTATACCGTTATCTTGTTTTGGATTGTCAAAACATCACTATCAAACTCATTCAATGGTAGTTAACAAATCGTAGAAGCTGCCGCTTGGGGATCAATACGGTATACTGCTTGCACGCTTAAACGGCTATTTCCACCTTCGTTAAAGTAGCCGTAGACAAGACGAAAACCAAGGAGCTGTTACTCCATGACCGTGATTCGCCAGGACGACGTGATACAAAGCGTTGCCGATGCTCTGCAGTATATCTCTTACTATCATCCTAAAGATTTTATTGATGCCATGGATGCAGCATATAAACGGGAACAAAACCCGGCTGCAAAGGATGCTATCGCTCAGATTTTGATTAACTCAAGAATGTGCGCCACTGGCCATCGGCCTATCTGCCAGGACACGGGTATTGTTACCGTCTTCGTTCATGTAGGCATGAACGTTACCTGGGACGCGGATATGAGCCTGGACGACATGGTAAACGAAGGTGTTCGCCGCGCTTACCAGTTGCCTGATAACGTGCTGCGTGCATCCGTGCTGGCAGACCCGGATGGGAAGCGCCAAAACACCAAAGATAATACGCCGGCTATTATCCACCACAAGCTGGTGCCAGGTGACAAGGTCGACATTCACGTTGCGGCAAAAGGCGGCGGTAGTGAAGCGAAATCGAAGTTCGCGATGCTTAACCCCTCTGACAGCGTTGTCGATTGGGTCATGGAGCAGCTTCCCAAAATGGGGGCAGGGTGGTGCCCGCCGGGCATGTTGGGTATTGGGATTGGTGGTACGGCTGAAAAAGCGATGCAAATCGCAAAAGAAGCACTGCTTGACCCAATTGATATTCAGGACCTGCAAGCACGCGGCCCGAGCAACCGCGCTGAAGAGCTACGGTTAGAGCTTTTTGATAAGGTCAATAAAAGTGGTATTGGCGCTCAGGGGCTCGGCGGCCTTACCACGGTGTTGGACATAAAAGTAAAAGATTACCCGACCCACGCGGCGAATAAGCCGGTTGCGATCATTCCTAACTGTGCGGCAACTCGCCATGCGCATTTCACGCTGGATGGCTCAGGCCCAGCAGCGCTTGACCCGCCGAAGCTGGAAGACTGGCCAGAAATTACCCGTGAAATGGGTGATAACGTGAAGCGCGTTAATCTGGATACCGTAACACCCGAAGAAGTTAAAACCTGGCAGCCAGGTGATACGCTGTTACTGAATGGCAAATTACTGACCGGTCGTGATGCTGCTCATAAGCGCATGGTGGATATGCTGGCGAAAGGCGAGCCACTGCCTGTTGATATGAAAGGCCGGTTTATCTATTACGTTGGCCCAGTTGACCCGATACGTGACGAAGTGGTGGGGCCAGCAGGGCCCACAACGGCGACGCGGATGGATAAATTCACGCGCACCATGCTCGAAGAAACCGGACTTTTGGGTATGGTTGGTAAAGCGGAACGTGGCCAAGTGGCCATAGACGCAATCCGCGATAACGAGGCTGTCTACTTGATGGCGGTGGGTGGCTCGGCTTACCTGGTCGCTCAGGCAATTAAAAAATCCCGGGTCGTCGGTTTTGAGGACTTGGGGATGGAAGCCATCTATGAGTTTGAAGTAGAAGATATGCCGGTCACCGTAGCGGTTGATAGCCAGGGCACTTCGGTTCATCAAACCGGACCGGCCAAATGGAAGGAGATTATTGCTCAAACGGCATAAGGCAGTCTGTGCTGTAATGAGTGATTAAATTACAGAAGCCCCGTTCATACGGGGCTTCTGTGCATTGAGAACCATAGCGATACCCTGTTTGAAATATCCATACGTTTAATGGAGATGTAGGTATGGTCTCTTGGCTGCTAGGGACAAGCATTATGCTGATACACCTGTTAGGGGTGATGTCGGCGATCATGGCGCTAATGTCTAGCCGGACATCACAAGGCGCCGTCGCATGGATTATCTCTCTTCTTACCTTTCCTTATATCGCTTTACCGGCCTATTGGTTCTTTGGTCGGCCGCGCTTTTATGGATACGTAATGGCCCGTGGGGAGCGCGATAGCGTGTTAAGGCGTGTGCTTGCTCGCTACCAGGAAAGCTCCTTACCTTATTTAGTCCCGTTTTCTAATTCTGATACACAAGCAGTAGAGCAGTTGGCCATGATGCCTCTCACTCGGGGCAATAGCGCTGAGTTGCTTATTGATGGTGACGCCACGTTCAATAGCTTGTTTAACGGTATTGATGAAGCAGAGCACTACTTACTGCTGCAGTTTTTTATTGTGCGAGATGATGCGCTGGGCCGCCGCCTTCAACAGCACTTGCTGGGTGCCGTACGCCGCGGGGTGCGGGTGTATTTTCTTTACGATGAAATTGGTAGTCGCAAACTCAATGAGGGCTATCTTCGGGAACTGGCCGCAGAAGGCGTAGAAGTCAGCCCGTTTCGCTCCTCAAGAGGCTTTAAACATCGCTTTCAGCTCAATTTTCGTAATCACCGCAAGGTAGCTGTTGTCGATGGTAAGCGGGGTTGGTTAGGGGGATTTAATGTGGGGGTTGAATATCTGGGCCAGGACCCACGCCATGGGCCTTGGCGTGACACGCACCTGGTACTGGAAGGGCCCAGTGTATTGGGGCTACAAGAAGCTTTTTGGGAAGATTGGCACTGGGCAACGGGGGAGGTCACCAGCTTGAATTGGCAGGCGGAAAGCCACCCTAATATTGATCAGAATGTTGTTATTGTCCCTTCAGGCCCCGCGGACAAACAGGACACAGCCAGCCTGTTGATTCAGCAATTGATTCATAGTGCAACGCATCGACTATGGGTCACCAGCCCCTATTTTGTACCCGACCAAGGCGTTCAGGATGCGCTACGCTTGGCCGCCATGCGGGGAATTGACGTACGAGTGATGATTCCCGAGCGGCCAGACCACCTGCTGGTATTTCTCTCGGCCTTTGCTTTTTTGGCCGATATGTTGAAAGCAGGCGTTAAAATATACCGTTATCAACCTGGGTTTCTGCACCAAAAAGTAATTCTGATTGATAATGATGCCGCCACCGTAGGTACGGTAAACTTGGATAACCGTTCATTTCGCTTAAATTTTGAAATTACAGCGTATATTCCTGACACCATATTTGCCGCCGAAGTGCACACCATGTTGGTGAAAGACTTTAATGATTGTCGGCGTATCACAATTGATGAAATTCAACAGCGTCCATTATGGAAAAAAGTAGTATCACGGGCGGCGTATTTAATGTCGCCTGTCCAATAGCAATAATCGGCAAAGGAGTGTTGGGTGAATCTTGAAACAAAATGGCTAGAAGATTTTGTCGCACTTGCGAATACACGCAGCTTTTCAGCGTCTGCCCGCCAGCGTCATGTTACTCAACCTGCTTTTAGCCGCCGTATTCGAGCACTGGAACAAGCCATTGGCGTAACCCTTGTTGACCGCTCAACAACTCCCGTAGGGCTTACGTCAGAAGGGCAGTTGTTTCTGGTGACGGCGCGAAACCTCGTTGAACAGCTTAACGAGTCATTAAGTCATTTGCGTGGCTTGTCGATTGCCAATGAAGCACTTGATATTGTGGCCGCTCACTCATTGGCATTAAGCTTTTTCCCCCCTTGGATATCACGCCTTCAGAAAGGCCTTGGAGAGCTGCCAACGCGTTTGGTCGCCATGAATGTAGGCGAAGCGATCCACGTGCTGCGTGAAGGTAATTGCGATCTCATGCTGGCCTATTATGACCCCTTTGCCACTATGCAGTTGGATGCCGAGGTTTTCCCGTCCTTCTCGATAGGCAAGGTCAATATGCTGCCCGTCTCGCTACCCGACGAAACGGGGAAACCCTGTTTTTCGCTACAGCAAGAGGCCTCAATTCCCTACCTGGCTTATACCCAGGGCGCTTTTTTAGGGCGTAGTGTGCGAATGTTGTTAAAGAATGACCCTTTGCGTATGAAATTACGTACGGTTTATGAAACCGCCATGGCAGAAGGACTAAAAGGCATGGTGCTTCAAGGTATTGGAGCGGCATGGATCCCGGATTTTTGTATTCGTGAAGAGCTCAAAAGTGGGCGCTTGGTCAGGGCCGGTGATGAAAGTTGGGACATACCGCTCGAAATTCGCCTTTATCGCTGCTCGTTGGTACACAAACCTGGCGTTGAGAAGCTTTGGCGTCAGATGATGAAGCTGCCACGTGATTTTTTACAAGCGTAATGGGTTACGTTGACGTGCCGAAGTCAGCAGGCAGGCCAAGAAAGTTTTGAATAATAAAAAAATGATCTTCGAATAGGCTATCTGGCTCTAAATCAGCCAGTGCCACCCACCGCGCTTGGTCGCCACCTTTCACAGGTTTTAAACGCGGTAGCTGTTGATCTGGGCGTAGCGCAAAGTAGAAGGCTTCCGCTAGCGTGCGTCCTCGCCAGCTTCGGTGCGGCTCATCAAAAAGGCGTTGCCCACGTAATGATCCTTTTAGAACGGGTTCTGGTACTTTCAAGCGCAGCCGTTCCCTGAGCTCCCGCAAGCACGCATCCAGCAGTCGCTCATGAGGGTTAATGAATCCACCAGGCAGCGCAAACAATCCTTTGCCGGGCGCTGCATTACGGCGCACCAGAAGTACATGCCCGGATTGCACAACCACCGCATTCACGGTAACAAAAATAGGCGGGTAGGGAGCGTGTGACCAGGCTTGATGGTACTGGTCCAGTAGCCGTTGCTCTTCCAGTAATTGTTGATAGGCGCTTGCGTGACAAAATTCGCTAACGCGACTGACCACGCCGGGCGGCAGGTCATGATAAGCCCCCGTGCTCAAATAATCGTCTGAAGCACTTGGCGATCGAAATAGTCGTTCCCGAATCTGGCTGGCTGAAATGCCTTCAATCAGCGGAACGCTGACGGATTCCCACTGCGGAAACAGAGACAAGTAGTAGCTTGACTGACCACGGCTTGCACCAATCAAACCAATGCGTGGTAAACGAATATTAGCCGGTGCGGCTAAGTCTCGTACCTTTCGCTGTACATCTCTTACCCAAACATCATCGTTATACAGAGCATCCAGCAGCGGCGTGATTTCTAACCGCTGGTTATCAGCATCATCAAACCCGGAACGAATCATTGCCTGGCGTTCATCAAAGCGCCATGGGTTTCTCAGCGAGCGCGCCTGCCATGCAGAGCCTACCAGTACAATGACCTGACGTGCCTGATTAAGCGCTTCACGGATAACGGCCAAGTGGCCTAAGTGAGGAGGCTGAAAACGCCCAATAAATACCAAACAATCAAAGGTGTAATCAGGCGTAGAGCATGTTGCATCAAGGGCCATGGTGCTTCCTTTAACATTTGGTCAAATAACAGCGTCATTATGAAGAGAGCGGTTCAGCGGTGCAATCTGGCGAAGGCTACGTACTGCACCCGTATTGGGTATGCTGCTAAGCTATTGCACATAAAGGTATCCATCAATGACGCAAGGGACTGAATATGACTAAAGACACCCTCACTTTTTGGTGGAAGGTGGTTCAGGATGCAACGAAGCTATGGTTAGAGCGTCACGCGTTTAGCTTCGCGGGCTCATTAGCGTTTTATACGCTTTTTTCATTAGCCCCTACTGTCATTATTGCCGTTGCGGTTATCGGTATTGTCTTTGGTGAAAACGCTGCTCAGGGGCAAATCGTGGCCCAGCTGCAGGACTCACTGGGTACCGATGTGGCCTCCGCGATTGAAGAGGCCGTTATCCACTCTCGGTTCGAAGAGTCTGGTGTATTGCCTTCTGTGTTAGGCGTTTGTGCTCTGTTAGTCGGTGCAACAACCGTCTTTGCGCAAATGCAGCTTTCACTGAACACCATTTGGGGAGTGATCGCCAAGCCGGCCAGTAACAGCTTGTTTGTATTTATAAAAACGCGCTTTTTATCGTTAATGGTTGTCTTTCTCATTGGTATTATTCTATTAATTTCGTTGGTATTAAGTATTGCTTTGCGAAGCATCCTGCAAATGGCAGGTGATCTTGTCCCGCTCGCCGGCTATACCACGACACTATTGGACTCTCTTGTGTCACTTGGCGTCGTTACCTTGCTATTTGCGGCTATTTTCAAAGTGTTGCCCGATGTAGTGCTGCGTTGGCAGGATGTCTTAACCGGGGCTGTTGTCACGGCCGTACTGTTTACTATCGGCCGCACCGTGATTGCGATTTATCTCACCTATACCGCAACGGCATCGACATACGGCGCTGCCGGGTCGGTGGTGATGGTATTGCTCTGGGTGTATTACTCGTCACTGATACTTCTGTTCGGAGCGGCCTTTACACGCTCGCTTTTGCTACGTCGAGGCAGAAAGCTTATTCCGCGAAACAGTGCCGTTCAGGTTAGGCAGGAAGTTTTGGAAACAGAGGCGTTTACGCCCAGGATAGCAGGAGACGAATAGTGTCAACGTGTTGCATAAAAGCCTTGGTCACCGGAAAAGTGCAGGGCGTAGGGTATCGCCGCGCCGTTCAAAAGCAGGCGTTACCGGCAGGAGTAACCGGTCATGCCAAAAATCTGGCGGATGGGCGGGTGGAGGTGCTTATGTGTGGCGAGTGCCATCATGTAAATATGCTGGTGGAGTGGCTTTGGCAAGGCCCTGCTAATGCGCAGGTAACCCATGTTGAATATGAGGCATTAGCCCAATGCCACGCTCCTGATGCTTTCACGACGCATTAGGCTAATATTTATTTTAGGCTTACCTGGTGTGCTTCCAATGAGCAATATTATCCGCCGTTAGGGCGATAATATTCTGGCGCGCTTCTGGCGTTACCCATGCATTGTGCGGGGTGACAATCAGATTGAGTGGTTCATCCAGCGCTGCCAATAGTGGATGCCCCTCCCTCGGTGGCTCTACAGGAAGCACGTCTACGGCTAACCCGCCGATACGCCCTTGGCGTAATGCCTCAAGCGCCGCTACTTCATCAATAATGCCACCGCGAGCGCAATTTACGAGCAGAAGGGACGGTTTAGCCTTGGCCAAGCGCTCTTGGTTAATAAGGTGCTGCGTATCAGCATTAAGCGGGCAGTGTAGGCTGATAATATCGGCTTCAGGCAGCACGTCATCGAGAGAAGGGCGTGCGTCGTTAGCTTCATGACCGGGGCGTGCCGTAAAGGTCACCTGAAGGCCAAAGGCCTCCGCCAAGCGCGCCACTTCCGTTCCCAGTTCGCCCTGGCCCACCATCACCAGCCGCTTGCCCGCTAACTGTAGCGTTACGTGGTCCTGGAGGCAGAAAAAGTCGCTTTGCTGCCAAACACCTTTGGCGACTTCCTGTTGGTATAGAGGTAGCCGGTTTGCCAGGTTAAGTATCAGCATTAATGTGTGCTGAGACACGCTTGCCGTGCCGTATGCCGCAACATTCTTAACGCTGATATTAAGTGCTTTTGCTGCCTCAAGGTCGATATTGTTTAGACCAGTAGCCATGACACAAATCAGGCGAAGCGAAGGCAGCTGTTTTAACGTTTCCGCATCCAGTACCACCTTGTTTACTAATGCGATGTCAGCATTTGCCAAGCGCTCTTTAGCTTGTTGCGTTGTACTTTGATCGAAGACATCCAGTTGAGTAACCGCACCGCGAATAGCGCTTAAATCTATTTGAGGCCCAAGACTTTTCGCATCCAACATGACCGCATGAGGCATTTTATTCTCTCCAGTTACTGCCAGGGCTCGTTTACCTTGCTCGGCAGGGGGCACAAAAGGGTATAATATTGTCGCTTTATCAACCGCAGCCTTGGATTTTATATCGGCAGGCCACATATTCGCAGCTGGCTGCGTTTATATTCGCCAATATTCTGCCGTCGTTGAGCTTTTAGGAATTATCAACATGCCTATCTATGAATATGAGTGCAAGGCCTGCGGCCATCGCATGGAAAAATTACAGAAAATCAGCGCAGATCCGTTAAAAGAGTGCCCTGCGTGCAATCGTAATGACTTAGCGCGGCTTGTATCCGCGGCTGGGTTCCGCCTGGCGGGCGGTGGTTGGTATGAAACCGATTTTAAAACGGGAAGTAAAAAGAACCTGGTCGCTGATGCAAAAAGCACAACGGGTAACACCAGTGCTAAAAGCGACACTACTTCCACGTCAAAAGACACTGCAGCTTGACTGTAGCGGTCGGGGCCTGGTTGGCCCGTGACACCTTATTTGCCACGAAACAGAACAGGATTTGACATGCGCAGCCATTATTGCGGCCAGCTAAACGAGACATTGGTAGATCAAACGGTCACCGTTTGCGGGTGGGTACACCGTCGTCGCGACCACGGCGGGGTAATTTTCCTCGATATGCGTGACCGCGATGGCATCGCTCAGTTTGTGGTAGACCCGGATACTGTTGATGCATTTGCCAATGCCGATCGTGCGCGCGGTGAGTATGTTCTGCGTATTACCGGCCGCGTTAGGCTACGCCCTGAAGGTACCCAAAACCCCAATATGCCCACCGGCATGATTGAGGTGCTGGCCAAAGACGTTGAAGTGCTGAACACTGCTGCCACGCCTCCGTTCCAGCTTGACGAACATGGCAAGGTGGGTGAAGAAGTTCGCCTGAAGCACCGCTATATTGATCTGCGTCGCCCGGACATGATCGAAAAACTGCGTCTGCGTTCGCGCATTTCGCATAACGTTCGTGCATTCCTGGAAAACCAGGGCTTTCTGGATATCGAAACGCCGATCCTAACGCGCGCAACGCCGGAAGGCGCCCGTGACTACCTGGTGCCTAGCCGTACTCATGCGGGCAGCTTCTTTGCACTGCCTCAGTCACCACAGCTATTTAAACAGTTGCTGATGGTGGCGGGCTTTGATCGTTACTATCAAATTGCCAAGTGCTTCCGTGACGAAGACCTGCGCGCCGACCGCCAGCCTGAGTTTACTCAGATTGATATCGAAGCGTCGTTTGTCGAAGAAAACGACATCATGGGCATCACTGAAAACATGATTCGTCAGCTCTTCCAGGAAGTACTGAGCGTTGAACTGTCAGAATTTCCGCGTATGACGTGGCAAGAAGCTATGGACCGTTTTGGTTCAGACAAGCCGGATCTCCGTATTCCGCTTGAGCTGACCGACGTTGACGACCTGATGAAACAGGTCGATTTTAAAGTTTTCTCTGGCCCCGCTAGTGCCGAAGATGGCCGTGTGGCCGCGCTTAAAGTGCCGGGTGGTGCCAAGCTCTCGCGTAAGGAAATCGACGAATATACCAAGTTCGTGGGTATTTACGGCGCGAAAGGGTTGGCCTGGATTAAAGTCAACGAGCGTGCCAAAGGGCTTGAAGGGCTTCAGTCGCCTATCGTCAAGTTCATGGAAAATATCGTTGAAGAGCTGCTTGACCGTCTTGGCGCAGAGGATGGCGATATCATCTTCTTCGGTGCTGACAAAACGCGCATCGTCAACGAAGCCATTGGCGCGCTACGCGTTAAGCTGGGTGCTGATCTGGATCTGTACACTCAAGTGTGGGCACCGCTGTGGGTGGTCGACTTCCCGATGTTCGAGGCGGATGACAATGGTCGCTTGAGCCCGTTGCACCACCCGTTCACCGCGCCTTCCTGCTCACCTGAGGAACTCAAGGCTGACCCTTCAAAAGCGCTTTCACGCGCCTATGATATGGTACTCAACGGCACCGAGCTGGGTGGCGGCTCTATCCGTATCCATAATCAAGACATGCAAAGCACGGTGTTTGAGATTCTGGGGATTGGCCAGGAAGAAGCCCAGGAGAAGTTTGGCTTCCTGCTGGACGCACTCCAGTACGGTGCGCCGCCCCATGGTGGTTTGGCCTTCGGTCTGGACCGCTTGGTGATGTTAATGGTCGGCGCAAAAACCATTCGTGAAGTTATCGCTTTCCCGAAAACGCAAAGCGCCGCTTGCTTAATGACGGATGCACCAGGTGAGGTTAGCCCTGACCAGCTAAAAGATCTTAATATACGCTTGCGTCAAAAAGCCAAGCCTGAAGCGGTCAGCGAGTAAGCCTGACGCCATTTGATGTAACGGCTATGAGTTGCACAATGGCTAAAAACACCGACGCCCCGGCGTCGGTGTTTTTGTATCAGTGCTTTTTGGCGTGTGGAATTTGTAACCTTGAACGGATAAACGTTAATGGATAAGGCAGGCGCTGCGTTACCCGTGCGCATATTAGGCATCGACCCTGGGTCCCGAATTACTGGCTATGGTGTTATCGACCTTATCGGTGTTAAACCCTGCTATGTTGCTAGCGGCTGTGTTCGCACCTCAGAAGGGCCACTGGAGCAGCGTTTGGCGCAAATATATGCAGGACTAAGCGAAGTAGTAGGTTTGTACAAACCCACAGATACTGCGATAGAGCGCGTTTTTATGGCTAAAAACGTCGATTCCGCGCTAAAGCTTGGTCAAGCGCGTGGTGCCGCGCTGGTATGTATGGCAAACCACGGGCTAAGCGTCGCCGAATATGCCGCACGGCGTATCAAGGAAGCGGTAACCGGGCAGGGAGGCGCAGATAAAGAACAGGTTCAGCACATGGTGACCGCGCTTTTAACGCTGTCTGCCACACCCCAAGCGGACGCGGCAGACGCCTTGGCCATCGCATTAACCCACGCTTATACCAACAATGCAGTTCCCAGTACGCCTCGTGGGCGCGGTCGGCGCACCTCAACAGGGCGCTGGCGACTCTAACGACTACTGGTCACCTGTACAGAGTAGCATTATAGTAACCGTCTGTTTTTACTATCGCGAGCGTATTTATGATCGGACGTCTAAGTGGCTATTTGCTGGAAAAACAACCGCCCTGGATCGTTATTGACGTTCATGGCGTGGGTTATGAGCTTGAGACTTCAATGAATACGCTTGTCTCGCTTCCTGCGTTAGGCGAAAGCACATCTCTGTATACTCATTTAACCATTCGTGATGATGCCCACCTGCTGTACGGGTTTGCGCGACAGCACGAACGCGCTCTTTTTCGGGCGCTGATTAAAGTCAACGGTGTAGGTCCCAAGCTAGCGTTGGCGATCTTGTCAGGAATGGATGAAGACGCCTTCATGCGCTGTGTTCGTGATGATGACAGTAAGGCGTTAACCAAGCTGCCCGGTGTTGGCAAGAAAACCGCCGAACGACTTATTATCGAAATGCGTGACCGTTTTCCCGAATGGGAGCAAGGTGCTGACACGCCGCTTGCCCTGGAAGGCACCAATGGGCAACCGAGCCGTAATAACCTGGCCGATGCCGAGTCCGGACTCGTTAGTCTGGGCTACAAGCTAGCCGAAGCCAGTAAAATGCTCTCAGACCTTGACCCACAACAATCGGCAGAGGCCTTGATCAAGGCAGCGTTAACACGGCGAATGAGCGGTTGATAGCGGTCGCCGTTTTGCCGTCACCCAGTGCAAGCAGATCGCCAGATATTCAAAAAGAGCATCTATGTTAGAACATGATCGGTTGATAGCGGCTGAACCAGAACAGGGAGAAGGGCGGATTGATTATGCCATTCGTCCCAAGCGGCTGGATGATTACATCGGCCAGCCACGGGTTCGCGAGCAGCTTGAGATATTTATTGGCGCAGCCCGATTACGCGAAGAGAGCCTTGACCATACCCTTGTATTTGGCCCACCAGGGCTAGGTAAAACCACCCTGGCCAACATCATTGCAACAGAAATGGGCGTAGGGCTTAAGTCAACGTCTGGTCCCGTATTGGAGCGTGCAGGCGACTTGGCTGCCATGCTGACCAACCTTGAGCCAGGCGATGTCTTGTTTATCGATGAGATCCATCGGTTATCGCCCGCCGTTGAAGAAGTCCTTTATCCCGCCATGGAAGACTTTCAGCTGGATATCATGATTGGTGAAGGACCCGCTGCGCGATCCATCAAGCTGGACTTGCCGCGTTTTACGCTGGTGGGGGCGACGACCCGCGCAGGTCTTTTAACAGCGCCGCTACGTGATCGGTTCGGAATCGTTCAGCGGCTTGAGTTTTATAATCTCGAAGAACTCACTGAAATTGTGACCCGTTCAGCTCGTCTGCTGGGTGTAAAAACCAACCATGAAGGCGCGGTTGAGGTTGCCCGGCGCTCCCGAGGGACGCCACGTATTGCCAATCGCTTGCTACGCCGAGTGCGTGACTACGCCGAAATTAAAGGGGATGGCACCGTAGACGTGGCATTGGCGGATGCGGCGCTTAATATGCTCAATGTGGATCACTATGGTCTGGACCACATGGACCGGCGGCTGCTGCTCGCGATGATCGATAAGTTCGAAGGCGGACCGGTAGGCGTCGACTCTCTCTCGGCCGCCATTGGGGAGGAGCGCACAACGATAGAAGATGTCATTGAGCCGTATCTTATTCAACAAGGGTTGATGATGCGCACGCCGCGCGGACGTACCGTTACGCGTCAGGCATGGCGGCACTTTAACCGCGTTCCCAACGAGCACTCGGTTGATATGGAAGGGGAGCGTCGCCCATGAGTATTTCGTTTTCAATGCCTCTACGTGTTTATATGGAAGATACTGACGCTGGCGGCATTGTCTACTACGTTAACTACTTGAAGTTTATGGAGCGAGCGCGCAGCGAGTGGCTGCGCGAGCAAGGGCTCAACCAGCAAACGTTACTAGACGAAGGCACGCAGCTAGTGGTATATCGCTTAGCTTGTCACTATGCGAAACCGGCGCGCTTGGACGAAGCGCTTGAGATAACCGCACGGGTCATTGATATAGGGCGATGCCGAGTAACGTTTGAGCAGTTTGTAATGCGCGGTGAGGAACTCCTCTGCAGCGCGACAGTCGAGATAGCGTGCTTGAGCGCTGAACGGATGCGGCCCAAAGCCTGGCCCGCTTTTTTTCAGTCCCGGCTACAAACGTTAGCGATTTCTTAACACTGCGGTTTCGTAATTTAGAGACCACTACTTGTCGGGCTTGACCGACAATCATTGATTGATGAGGGCACCTGTGAACGATAACACCATGTCCATCCCGCACCTGATTATGAATGCCAGCACGGTTGTACAGCTGGTAATGCTACTCCTGGTGGTGGGGTCAGTCCTCTCTTGGGTGGTGATTTTTCAGCGCAGTATTGCGCTGCGCCGTGCCAAGCGGGAATACGACCAATTCGAAGAGTCGTTTTGGTCAGGTGTCGACTTAAACGAACTTTACCGAGAAATACCAGCTGATGACCCGCGCCATGGCGCCGAACATATCTTTCAGTCTGGGTTTCGTGAATTCAACCGACTAATGCCAAAAACTCACAATGCCGACACCGTGCTTGAAGGTGTGCAGCGCAGCATGCGTGTAGCCTGGTCTCGCGAAGAAGGTCGTCTGACCCAACACCTGGTGTTTTTGGCAACGGTTGCCTCTGCCAGCCCCTATATCGGCTTGTTTGGTACCGTCTGGGGCATCATGGGCTCTTTCCAGTCCCTTTCAATGACCCAGCAAGCGACACTGGCAACCGTAGCACCCTGGATCGCCGAGGCACTCATTGCGACCGCTATGGGGCTTTTCGCGGCTATTCCCGCTGTTATCTTCTATAACCGCTTATCTAACAGTGCGTCTCGCTTACTCGGTAAATATGAAGACTTCGCCGAAGAGTTTCACGCTATCTTGCATCGTAATTTGCAAGGCCGTGATGGCAAGCCTAGCGCCAGTTAAGGGAGTTAGCCATGCAAGGTCCGTTCAATCGCAGCGGCAAAAGTAAGCCGATGGCGGAGATTAACGTTGTCCCCTTTATCGACGTTATGTTGGTACTGCTGGTCATTTTTATGATTACCGCTCCGATGCTAACGCAAGGCGTTCAGGTGGATTTGCCTCAGGTGTCATCTGAACCGATCGATACTCAGGACAGTGACCCGATCATTATTTCGGTGGATCGTGAAGGCGGATATTTTATTACGCTGGGTGAGGATTCAACCGCCGTTTCGCTTGAGCAAATATCAGAACGCGTTTCGGCCATATTGCAACGTCGCCCGGGCACGCCCGTCATGGTGCGTGGCGACCAAGGCGTACAGTATGGACAAATTGTTCTACTCATGAGTACGCTCCAGCGCTCGGGCGTTGAAAACGTAGGACTGCTTTCAGAGCCACCGCAAGATGAGTAAGGGCAAGCCGCAAGTAACCGTTGCTGCGCCGCATGACCCGCAAGACGTTGGCTACACATTGCCAATCATCCTCGCGGTCGCTGTGCATTTGGCTATTATTGTTTTTAGCCTTATCAATTGGCCCAGTTCAACCCCGGAACCTGACTCTTCATCCATTGTTCAGGCCACGTTTGTGAGTACCGAGACGTTCACAGATCAGGCCCAGCAGGTAACTGAACAGCAGGCGGCAATGAACAGTTCAACTGAACCTGTTCCTGAGCCGGAAGTGAGTGAGCCGGAGGTAGCTGAGCCAGAGCCGGATAACCAAGAGGCCGAGCAGCAGGCTGCCGCTGAAGCTGAAGCGCAGGAACAAGCTTTGGAAGAAGCCCAAGCCGCAGCAGAAGCCGAAGCGCAACGCCGCGCTGAGGAAGCCGAACGACTAGCGCAAGAACAGGCGGCGCAAGCTCAAGCCCGTGAGGCAGAAGCCCAAGCTGCGGCGGAAGCAGAAGCTCAGGCAGCAGCTGAAGCAGAAGCCCAGGCAGCAGCTGAAGCAGAGGCTCAGGCAGCGGCTGAAGCAGAGGCTCAGGCAGCGGCTGAAGCAGAGGCTCAGGCAGCGGCTGAAGCAGAGGCTCAGGCAGCGGCTGAAGCAGAGGCTCAGGCAGCGGCTGAAGCAGAGGCTCAGGCAGAAGCCGAAGCCGAAGCAGAGCGTCAACGTGAAGCTGAAGAGCAGCGTGCTCGTGAAGAAGCTGAACGCCAAGCTGCTGCCGCAGCGGAAGCCGCCATGCAGCGCCAGTTAGAAGGTGAGGCGGAAGCAGCAGCCAATGCACAGCAAGCGCAGCAGGCCGCCAATAGCTTTATCAATATTGTGCGTCGCGCGGTTGAACAGGCATGGTTGATCCCACCTGGAGCAAGCGACTCATTGAGTGCTACGCTACAAATACGTTTAGGCCCTTCGGGCGAACTACTTGCAACGTCAATTGCTACATCTAGTGGCGACAGTGCATTTGATCGATCTGCCATGCAAGCCGTTGAACATGCTGCACCGTTTGGTGAATTAAGAGATTTACCTGCGGAACAGCAGCGGAACTTACGTCAATTTAATCTGCGATTTACCCCGGGGGATGTTCGCTGATGCAAAAACTAAGGAAAGTGTGGTTATTTTGCGTACTACTGCTAGTAAGTGGTTTCGCAGCTGCGAATGCAAACTTGACCATCGAAATTACACGGGGCAGCGACCAGGCATTACCCATTGGGGTGGTGCCTTTCGCAGGCAATCAGGGCATGTCGGAAGATGTTGCTCAAATCATTCAGGACGATCTTGAGCGTAGTGGTCTATTCTCACCGCTAGAGCGTAGTGCCATGTTTGACCAACCAAGCCAAGCGGATGACGTTGAGTTTGGAACCTGGCGGTCATTGGACGTGCGTTATCTGGTCGTCGGGCGTGCCGAACAAACGGGCAACGGCTATCAGCTACAGTTTGACCTGATGGATGTCAGTGGCCAGCGCCGGATGATTGGCGAAACTGTCACAGCGAATGCCGATGATCTGCGTGGGGCAGCACACTATATCAGCGACCAGATATTTGAGGCGATTACTGATATACGTGGTGCTTTCTCAACCAGCATTGCTTACGTGACGGCCCAAGGGGTTGGCGATAATATGCAGTTCGGTCTCTACATAGCTGATGCTGACGGTCGCAATAGCCAGCAGGTATTAACGTCTGATCAACCGATCATGTCACCCGCCTGGTCGCCGGACGGACGCAAGCTTGCTTATGTTTCCTTTGAAACGGAGCGTCCAGCGATTTATATCCAGGATGTCGCCACCGGTCAGCGTGTCATGGCAACATCCTTTGACGGTATCAATGGTGCACCCACGTGGTCCCCCGATGGTCGCCGTATCGCCATGTCGTTATCCAAGGATGGGCAGCCTGAAATCTATATCATGGATATCGCTAACCGCTCGGTAGAACGCGTTACCAACAGTAATAGCATTGACACCGAGCCCGCTTGGTCGCCGGATGGTCGTAGCCTGCTGTTCACCTCTGATCGCAGCGGCGGCCCTCAGATTTACCAGCTATCGTTAGGTAGCGGCGAGACAAATCGCGTGACGTTTACCGGCAATTATAATGCCCGTGCGCGTTACTCTCCGGACGGCGATCAGATCTTTTTAATCCACCGTTCCAGCCGTGGGTATCAAGTAGCACGCCAGGATTTGGATGGAGGACGGCTGGTCGTTATAAGCGATTCAATAAGAGATGAATCTCCTAGTGTTGCGCCGAACGGGACCATGGTAATCTTCGCTAACCAAGAGGGTAACAATGGGGTGCTAAGTGCCGTTTCTGCCGATGGGCGGTCGTCATTCCGGCTTCCTGCTGCTCAAGGCGAAGTGCGTGACCCCGCATGGTCACCGTTTTTAAACTAATGATCTATAGTGTTATTTTTTTCAGGCAAGGAGTCTGATTATGCAACTTAAGCCGTTGGCTCGCTCATTGGCCGTAGCGTTATCTATCGTAGCGATTGCTGGCTGCTCCAGCACCGGCGGAACCCAGGATGGGGATTCTTACGGAAGCCAGGATGGCAGCAGCATGGGCGCTGGCACCTCTGGTGCGGGTACCGGTGGTCAATATGGCTCTACTACCGGCTCTGGCACAGGCGCTGGTCAACAAGCGGACTCTCGCATTCCTGAGGTACGCACGATTTACTTCGATTATGACCGTGATACTATCAAGAGTGAGTATGAGTCTGCGGTAATGGCTCATGTACGCTACCTGCGCGCTAATCCGAGTGCCCAAGTTGTGTTACAGGGACATACCGATGAGCGTGGTACCCGGGAGTACAACATGGCACTGGGCGAGCGTCGCGCACGCGCTGTTCAGCGTTTCATGAATATCCAAGGCGTTTCTCCTTCACAAATGACTGTTGTAAGCTATGGCGAAGAGCGTCCGGCAGTAAGTGGTCATAACGAAAATGCTTATGGCCAAAACCGTCGCGTTGTATTTAATTACTGATATTGTCGGCGTGTAAACTGCACGCCGACTTTGTCTACGGAGTCGTCATGAATCACAGTCTCAAACGCTATTTTGAGAGGCTGTGCGGTGCGGGAGCCTTAGTGCTCCCGCTGTCCGTATTGCCCCTTGCAGCTATTGCCCAGCAGCCGCTGGTCCAGGATCTTTCTTCCGGTAATTCCAGCGGATTTTATCAGCAGACTCAGCGTCAGGAAGCATCCGGTGGCAACCTTGTGCTGTTCAACCAGGTGGAAGCGCACACGCAGGAAATCCAACAGTTGCGTGGCCAAATTGAAGAGTTGCGCCATCAGCTTGAACAATTGCGTCGCCAATCGCAGCAGCAGTATCTGGACATCGAAGACCGCCTAATGAGCAGTGGATCTACGCCCATAGAGCAGTCTACGCCACAGGTTGAACCTGAGGCCGCTCAAGAAGTTATCAGTGCACCCTCAGCACGTAACGTGAGTGATGATGCCCAGGCGGACTATCAGGCTGCCTTTGCCCATGTTCAGGCACGCCAATTTGAAGAGGCAATTCAAGCGTTTGATGAATTCGTCACTGCTCATCCTGATACCAGCTTGACCTCTAATGGCTATTACTGGTTAGGTGAATTGTATGCCGCTGAAGGCCAGCTTGAGAATGCCGATGCAGCCTTTAGCCGGGTTATTACCGACTTTGATAGCAGCAGTAAAGTGCCCGATGCCCTTTATAAACTTGGTTTGGTTAAAGCACGTCAAGGCGATGCAGAGCGCAGCCGTGAGCTGCTAGAGCAAGTGCGTGACGACTATCCGCAAAGTAGTGCGGCTGGGCTTGCCAATGATTTTCTCCGCCAGTCGGCTGGGTAATATCACGTTAAATGTTTGTTTGCAGGAAGTGTCATGAGTTGCAAAATCGACTATCAAGCATCGCCACAATTGCTTGAAAACCGTGTCGTATTGGTCACTGGAGCCGGCGATGGGATTGGTCGTGCGGCAGCGTTGCAGTATGCGCAACACGGTGCGACCGTTATCTTGCTAGGCCGTACTATCGAAAAGCTGGAGCGGGTCTACGACGAAATTGAGGCGTTAGGTGGGCCACAGCCCGCTATTTTTCCGCTTAATTTTGAAGGCGCAACGCTTAGTGACTTCGATGATATGGCCAAAACGCTCGATAAAGAGTTTGGTCGTTTGGATGGGCTTTTGCATAATGCTGGATTGCTTGGCCGGATTACTCCCTTCGAGCAGTACGATGCAGAGCTATGGGAGCAGGTCATGCAGGTGAATATCAATGGCCCAGTATGGATGACTCAAGCGTTATTACCGTTGCTTAAGCAATCAGACGACGCCTCAATTATTTTTACCTCATCCAGTGTGGGACGAAAAGGGCGCGCGTATTGGGGGGCCTACTCGGTTTCCAAATTTGCCACCGAAGGGTTTGTTGAAGTGCTGGCCGACGAGCTTGAGCATCAAACCAATATCCGGGTGAATACCCTTAACCCGGGAGCTACCCGCACTCAAATGCGCCGAGGCGCCTACCCTGGCGAAGATCCTGCCACACTTCGAACGCCCAATGACATTATGCCGACCTATTTATGGCTAATGGGCCCCGATAGTACCGGTGTTAGCGGCCAAAAGTTTAATGCGCAACCGCCGCGTGTTTGATTCTTAATTCTACCGTTAGGGCTTGAATGCAGCGCCTTTAAAAAAGAGCCTTTAAAAAGAAGCCTTAAAGCAAGGCCCTAACGGTGGTTGTTACGCCAGCTGTAGTGAAAGCTGCTAACTACGCCGCATCATTAAAAGCGTTTAATGCGTCAACCAGCATTGAGCACTCTTCAAACCACAGGTCGGCGGGCCACTGCTGATAATCATCCTCTTCACTGATATAACCATATCCGACCGCAACGGCTGTCATGCCAGCGGCTTTCGCTGCTTGCATATCACGTACGTGGTCGCCGACATACCAGCACTGTTCCGGCGCGACGCCCAAACGACGGGCCGCTTCCCACAAAGGTTCCGGGTCGGGCTTCTTAACACTCAGGTCATCGGCACACAGCAACGCACCGGGCTCCAGCGCTAATGCGGCGAGTAAAGGCTCGGTATAGCGGCGCGGCTTATTGGTGACAATCCCCCAGGGCCGTTGACTTCCGTGCCATTCAATAAGCCATTGGTTAAGCGGGATAAATACTTGGCTATGCACCGCTACGGCTTGTTCATAGGCATCGAGCAGAAACTGGCGGGCAGTATCATGGCCTGGGGCTTTGTGATCAAGATCCAACGCTAGGGTGACTAGCGCGCTCCCCCCATTGGAAACCTGACGACGTATCTGCTCGTAGGCCAGGGGCGCCAGCCCGTGGTGGGCGCGTAGGGCATTTGTTGCTTGAGCAAGATCGGGCGCGGTATCCACCAGGGTTCCGTCAAGATCAAACAGAATGGCAAGCGGTGGCGTCGTTGGCATCTATTGACTCACTTTGCGGCAGTACATCATGTAGTTTACAGAGACATCGTCAGCCACTAAGCGGTAGCGACGAGTAAGAGGGTTATACGTCAGCCCTGTTTGCTCACGAACTTCCAGGCCCACTTGGCGGGACCATGCCGCCATTTCAGACGGACGAATAAATTTGGCATAGTCGTGGGTGCCGCGGGGCAGTAGCCTAAGGACATATTCGGCGCCTAATATCGCAAATGCGTAGGATTTTGGCGTACGGTTGAGCGTTGAAAAAAATACATAGCCGCCAGGGCGTACCAACGCACAGCAGGCCCGAATCACTGAGGCGGGGTCAGGTACGTGCTCCAGCATTTCCATACAGGTAACGACATCAAAATGCCCCGGGGTTTGAGCAGCCAACGCTTCAACACTAATATTTTGGTAGTCAACGGACACGCCGCTCTCTTCTGCATGCAGCCTGGCAACGCCAAGCGGCGCTTCGCCAAGATCAATGCCCGTTACCTTGGCACCACGATGTGCCATGGACTCACTCAAGATACCGCCTCCGCAGCCCACATCCAGCACCTGTTTTCCGGCTAAACCGGCGCGTGCGTCAATAAAATTAAGGCGCAGGGGGTTAATCTCATGTAGCGGCTTGAATTCACTCATTGGGTCCCACCAGCGGCTAGCAAGTGCTTCAAATTTAGCAACTTCCGCTGCATCGACGTTGCCTTGGTAGCGATCAGCAGTGCTATCCTGAGGTGTCGCTTGCATGTGTTGACTCCCATCGTCAGTCAGCAATGGATAGTGTTTTCCTATCCAGCCTGGTTGTTAGCATCAAGTGCGAGTGGCATCCACTCAATCATTCAGTATTATGGACATTCTAACCACTCCCAGGTCAGAACGCATGAAAAGGACCATTGTATGAATCTTATGGCTATATTTTCTCGCTTTTCCGCCGTACAAGGAGTTCGGTAAATGCGAGTATTTCTTTACGGCAGTGAACTAAGTGCGGTGACAGCAGCGTCCGCATTAGCCTGGGTAGGTCATCAAGTAGAGTGGTTACCTCATCAGAGTGCGCCCTGGACGGTTCTTTCGCAGGTGGATTGGCTGCGCAGTGAGCCGGAGCTAATGCCGCATATCCAGCAGGGGTTGGCCGATGGCACGTTAGTACTGATTGATGATGTATCTCAAACGTCTTCGGCTGATGTTGTCTGGCTTGCACTTTCGCCAAGCCAGCGTAACGACGCCAGCACACTGCTTCAACAGTCGGAACTATGTCTGCAGCAAGGTGCCGTGTTAATTAATAACTCTACGTTTCCGGTCGGCGAAACGGAGCGCTTGGATGATTTAATGAGAGGCCAACATAGCAGCGTGGCCTTGCCTGATACGCTTGAAGAAGGGCGTGCCTGGGCGTCGTTTACTCGCCCCACGCGTTGGCTGCTTGGGTGTGATGATGCCCACGGAGAGCACGTTGCACGCGAGCTTTTACGCGCGTTCAATCGCCGACAAGAAGTTTTCCAGCCCATGCCGCGCAGGGCGGCAGAGCTTACCAAGCTTGCCATCAATGGCATGCTGGCCACACGAATTAGCTATATGAATGAAATTGCCGGTTTAGCCGATACACTAGGCGTGGATGTTGAGCATGTTCGCCAAGGTATGGGGGCCGACACACGTATCGGTTTTGAGTATTTGTATCCCGGCTGTGGTTTTGGTGGCCCCAACTTTTCGCGGGACTTAATGCGCCTGGCAGATGTTCAGTCAAAAAGTGGCCGTTACTCCGCGTTGCTTGAACAGGTCATGGACATTAATGAGCAGAAAAAAGAGACGCTGTTCCGTAAACTTTGGGCCCATTTTGAAGGCGAGTTAGCGGGTAAAACGATCGCTATTTGGGGAGCCGCGTTCAAGCCTGGCACAGCACGTATCGACCATGCGCCGGTATTGACGCTTTTAGACGCTTTGTGGGCACAAGGTGTAAAGGTAAAGCTTCATGATCCCGCCGCTACTAGCGCATTACATCAGCTTGTTGGGCAGCGCGATGACCTTCAAACATTTGATCAAGACCCATATCAGGCGTGTGAAGGTGCCGATGCGCTAATGCTGGTTACGGAGTGGAAGTCATACTGGAACCCGGACTGGCATCGACTTGCAGGGCTACTCAGCGCTAAGCTGGTGTTAGATGGTCGAAATATTTACGACCCTACATTTGTTGCCAACTGCGGCTTAAAGTACCGTGGTATTGGTCGTCGTGCCGACCCTACGTCTTTTTGAGAAAATGCCATGCCTAATCCGACGCCTTCCCAACGTATTGTTCCCGATGTAGGCCAAAGCTTAACGGCCCAGCATTTGCGCCACCGAAAAGGGCCTCTCGTATGGCCCTTATGGCTTGGAATGCTCTTGTTCTGTGTGCTACTCGCAGGCGCCGCTGTCGTGCTGTGGTTTGAGCGCGAGCGTTTATTAACCGAACTCCACCGCGTCAGTGGCGAGGTCTCTAACGTTCATGCTCGGTTGGACTCAGGTGATACTGATGTGCAGGATACAATTGCGCTAGTGCAGGCTCAGATGACAACGCTGTTCCAAGAGCAGGAGCAGCTGTCTGTTGCGTTAATCAATACGCGTGAAGAGCTCTATGGTGCGCTGACAGATGACGAAGAGCGCCCATCCAATGAGATGATAACGTCGTTTAATCAGCGCCTTTCCCAGTACCAAGAGCAGGCTGCCTTACGTGATCGCCGATTGGCTGCGTTTAGCACCTCCCTGGATGCACTGGAACAGGCGGGCATATCCGGTCGGCAAAACCTTGTTGAAGAGGTTAATCATGTGGAGCAAACCACCGCTCAGCAGCTCACGTCACTGGAAGAGCAGGTCAATCAGTTAAACCAAACAGTAACAGGGCAGTTGGAAGAGCAAATCGCTGCTTTGAGCGAGCGCTTTAATCAATTGGACACTCAGCTAAATACGCTACAGTTAGACTCATCCTCTCCAAGTGATGAAATTGCAGCATTTGAAGAGCAGTGGACTCAGCGTTTATCTACCCTTGAAAGTGATATACGGCAAATTCGCCAGGCCCAACTCGCTTTTAGCGCCCAAATAGAAATGCTTAGATAGTAGTAGTGGAGCAGGCTATAACCGCCAACAAAAGAGTTTGTGAGGGAGTTTATTGTATGGGAAGACAGTGGCGTTGGCTTTTAGCTACTCGGATGGCTTGTTTTATTGCGCTCCCTCTGAGTTTTGCCTATGTTCCATCAGTTTTGGCGTTAACGGCTACTATTAACGGGGTTGACGGCGACGTTGAAGATAATATCAGTGCCTATTTAGAGAGCATTGATGAAGAACTATATACCCAAACTCGTTTAGAGGGTGAGATACGTAGCCGTACAAGAGTGGCAATGCGTGTCTATGGTTATTATGAGCCCACCGTTGAGGTTCAAATTGACCCTGCCGTTGTACTCAATATTGATACTGGTCCTCGAGTCGAAATTCAGGAGCTTGCGATTAATGTTGATGGCGATGCCAAAGATGATCCTACGTTTAAAGACGCTCTGGATAGCTTTCCCTTAAAAGTAGGCGACCCGTTAGTTCAGCCGCCCTGGGATCAATTGCGTTCGCAATTTTCGGGGTTAGCTATCGAACGTGGCTACTTTGATTGGGCTTTTACCAAACGGCGTATGGAAGTGCGCCCTTATTTACGAAGTGCGCGCCTCTATATGGATTTTGATAGCGGCCCACGCTTTCGGTTTGGCGAAACCAATATCACAGGGAGCCACATTGTTCTTGATCGCCTGCATAATATGCAGACGTATGAGGATAACGATCCCTATCTCGCGGAGTCACTTGCTACTTATACGCAGCGCTTGGTTGAAACCGGTTGGTTTCGATCCGTTTCGATTCGCCCTCGTTTGACAACGGCCCAAGAGCTGGTGGTTGCGCCTCCTGAGGGCGGTGCCTCGCCTTGGTGGGAGTCAGCCACAGCTTCCCAGCCGAAGCGCCCGCGGATTAGTAGTGCGGCACTGGCGAGCGTACTGACTATCAATAAAAATGACGATATTCGTTTGCCTATTGATGTGAACGTTGATCCTGCGAACCGTCACCAGTTTGAGGTGGGTATCGGTTATGCGACAGATGTAGGCCCTCGATTACGCTTTAGCTGGCACCAACCATGGATTAATAGTTTAGGCCACAGCCTGAATCATGACCTTTATCTTTCCGCGCCGGAACAGCGTTTTACCGGTGTGTACAACGTTCCCCTTGAAGACCCGCTCCGCGATAGCTATCGATTGCAGTACGGGGTTCGCAATATTGATAATAGCGATACCCGGTCGATGCAAGGCTCTGTTGAGCTGGCTCGTCGTTGGCAATTTGACAACGACTGGATCCAGTCGGTGTATTTTCGAACAACGTATGAAGACTTTACTCAAGGGGGAGAGGCAGACAAAGTCTGGCTCTTTTATCCAGGCATCCAGTGGTCTCGAACGCGGACACGGCCACAGCGATTCCCTCTTTGGGGCGACCGTCAGCAGCTCTCGATTGAGTATTCCGACACAGTGTGGGGATCAGACGCCCAGTTTTTGCGTTTAACCGGTGATACCGAATTTATCCGCACTATCAACAACGATAATCGCTTTTTAGCACGGCTAAGTATTGGCGCTATCGAAACAGATGATTTTTCCAAAATTCCACCCTCGCTGCGTTTTTTCGCAGGGGGCGATCGCAGCGTGCGCGGTTACTCCTATGAGAGCCTGTCGCCACGAAACGACGAGGGTCGCTTGCAGGGCGGGCGTCAAATGATTACCTCGACGCTTGAATATCAGCGTCGTGTTAGGGGCGACTGGTGGGCGGCGACGTTCGTGGATACCGGTGATGCGTTCGATAACTGGGGTCCACACGATTTAAAAACCGGCGCCGGGGTGGGTGTCCGCTGGGTATCGCCGGTAGGGCCAATTCGCTTTGATGTAGCGCACCCCTTCGATAACGACGATGCATATCGTGTGCATTTCTCCATCGGCCCGGAATTCTAGGAGTACGCTTTGTCCCAGGTTGAATCTTCTACTTCTACGACGCGCCAACCATACTCATCCCGACACCGGGCGTGGTTATTGATCTGGAGCCTTATACGGCTGGCTATTGTTCTGCCACTTTGGTTATTTGGGTTAGTCGCACTGCTACTGGGTACGGCATTATCGCCTTGGGGGACTGATTTTTTATTCTCACAAGGGGAGAGGCGAGGATACTTTTCTTACGAGCAACAAGACGGCGCATTACTGGAACAATTTACGTTAAAAGGCTTTCATCTTGATCTAGGCAACCTAACGATTGGCATTGCTGACCTTGAGATTGCCTGGGCCGATGATTGCCTCCTCTCTGGACGACTCTGCCTGGATACATTGCACGCTGATGGGTTAAATGTGCGCTTGAGTGCAGATGGCACGCCTGAAGAGCCACAAGCGTCGGGCGAGCCTTTCCGGCTACATCTGCCATTTCCTATCGAGCTGCGCTCGGTGGTTGTCAATAATAGCAATGTGCAGCTTGCGGATGGTACGCGTATTCAATGGGCATCATTTGAATCATCTGCCAGTGCCGCGTGGAGCAACGTTGATTTAGCGCCAACACATCTTGATCAGTTGACCATTTATTTACCGCCCTCAGCGGGTGTTCAGCTTACGCAGGGTGCTCAAACCTCACTAGCGGCTGAGGGCATTGACGGCGCCATTGCCGTGGCCACGCCTCAGCCTCAAGAGGATGCCTTACCCGCCCCGTCGCCCGAGCAACGCTTGGCTGACGGAGAGCGTATTGAGCTGTCCGAGATCGCTTTACCTGTCGATATAAGCGTGAGCGACCTGACAGTAACCGATGTTAAACTGACAGGTGCCTTTGAATACACTGTCGAGCGCTTGCAGTTAGCGGGTAGCACGAAGGAAAGTAAGGTAGATATCACATCTTTTGATGTGGTGACCAAGGATGTTGAAGCCACTCTTGTAGGCAATGTGAGCTTAACCGGTAGTTATCCGCTGGAAGCGCAGTTAAATGCCGAACTGTTTTTACCCGAACTTTATCCAGAATTAAAGGGGGAAAAACTGGCCCTTACGCTGTCCGGTCCGCTAAACAATCTACAGGCTGAGCTTAGTGCCTCAGACGTGGTAACCGCATCACTCGCAGTAAGCGTAGATGCATTAGCACCCGACGTGCCTTTCCATGCGCGGCTGCAAAGCGATCGGTTGCAATGGCCTTTGGTAGAGGCAGCGCCGCCAGCAGGCGAGAGTGCTCTTGAGCCTTACGTGATTGAAGCCGTTGACCTTACGGTAGAGGGTAGTCTTGAGGCTTACCGCACCGAGGTTAGCCTACGCGCGCAGGGCCCTCAGTTACCACCTACTCAGGTAGCGCTTACTGGCGATGGAGACGTTGACCATTTTCAGTGGCAGCCTTTAGTTCTGCAACTGGGGGAAAACACGCTGCGTAGCGAGGGGCATGTCGATTGGTCAACACCCGATTTATCCTTCCAGGCGCGTGTGCAAAGTGAACGACTGCAATGGCCCTTGGTAGACGAACCTGCTGCCGACGGTGAGAGCGGTACCCAGCCGTATGTGGCTGAGGCGGTCGACCTGACGGTGGAAGGCAGCATGGAGGCTTACCATGCAAAGGTTAGTCTTGAGGCGCATGGCCCTGAGTTGCCTCGCGCTAGCGTTACACTGACAGGCGATGGGGATGCTAATCATTTCCGTTGGGAGCCGCTGGTTTTGCAGGTAGAAGAAAGCAGGCTGCACAGCGAAGGGCGTATCCACTGGTTAGCGCCGTTAACGGTCGATGCACAGGTCTGGTTGGATCAATTTAATCCCGGCAATTTTGTTGACCAAATGGAAGGTAGCTTAACCGGCGATATTGATCTCAACGTGCGCCAGCTAGACGATGTATGGTCGGTTAGCGTGGCAAACATCGATATTGAAGGCAAGCTTCGCGATTATCCCTTGACCTTGCAGGCGGCGCTGGATGCTAACAGCCATCTGGAGATCGATATTCACCAACTTCAGTTCGCTCAGGGCAACAACCGGCTTCATGCGTCAGGCCAGCTAAGCGAGCGGGCAATGTCCTTGAAGGCTGATATTGATCTGCGTGAACTCAATACGCTGTCGCCTGAGTTGGGCGGTACATTGACGGGTAACCTACAGGCCGGAGGTAGTTTTGAGCAACCTACTCTTGTTGCCGACTTGTCAGGCAGTGATCTGCGCTTCACCGACAGCCTTGTGCAGCAACTCTCGCTTAACGCTAATGTGCGGGGGCTTGAGGATCCAAGACTTGATGTTCAGCTAGGCTTGAAAGAAATTTTTGCAGGCGGGCAGGATCTTGAGGCCGTTGACCTGAACCTAACTGGCCGACTTTCTCAGCACCAGCTTGAAGCGACTGTGCAAGGTCAACCAGAGAGTCCATTAAGCCGTGCGGTAGTGGCGTTGAATGGTCGCTTTGATCAACAGCGCCACGTCTACCAGGGCCGTTTGACACCGCTGGAAATTGATTCCGAGGCGGGCACTATTCGCCTGGAGGAACCCTTGGACCTAAGCTACAACCTCGCCAATGGCCAAGCGCGTCTCTCCGCGTTTTGTTTGCGCCGTGAGGAAGGCGGGCTGGTGTGCTCTGAAGAGCCGATTAACGCCTCGGCTAACCAGGGCCATGCGGTGGTAAGCGTACGCGAAGTACCTATGGAAATGCTCGAACCTTTCCTGCCTGAAGAGTGGACGTTTGAGGGTGATACAACGGCCGATATGGTTGTTGACTGGCGTCAAGGTGGAGCGCGCTGGCAGGCTGATGTAGAGCTACTAAGCAATCTCGCCATTACCGCTGTTAACGATTATGGACAGCCGGTTCAGCTTCCTGCTATTGACCTCAATGTTCAGGTGCAAGCGAATCAAGCACAAGCGGACGCCAACATCGTACTCTCGTTTTCTGAGGCGGGAGAGCTAACCCTGGATCTTACCCTCGATGATCCGATGGGGCGGGGCACGCTAGATGGCGATCTACGCGCGAATAAACTGTTGCTTGAACCTTATCTACCCATAGCCATCGGCTTAGACCGTCTTGAAGGCGAGTTTGATGGGCGGGTGCTCATTGGCGGAACCACAAGCCAGCCAGATTTACAGGGTGCGTTAGCGTTGCGCAACCTGCATGTTCATGGGCCAGGTATCCCTGTTGACGTCCGTGATGGCGAACTTACGCTTTTATTTGATGGAGAGCAGGGGAATATCAATGGGTTTGTGGAAGCCGAAAAAGGTCGGCTTAACATTACCGGCGACAGCTATTGGCCAGCGCTAGATGATTGGCGTATCGGTGTCGATCTTGAAGCCGTTCAGGAGCCCGTCCTTCTGGTGCTGCCCCAATTTGGTCGTATAGAAGTCGCCCCGGATATTCGGGTACGTGTTACACCCGAGCATTTACAGGTGCGCGGTAATGTTGATTTACCGTGGTCCCGGCTTGTTATTGGTGCCAGATCCTCGTCCGCTATTGAGCCAAGCCCTGATGAGGTCATCATTACTGAGCGTGACGACCGCATGGCAGAAGAGGCCGCGCTCAGGGCCGCGGCAAATGGGGGGATTAGCAATTCGGAGGAGCTAGGCCAAACGGGCATGATGCTTGATGTATTGATTGACCTGACGCTAGGTCGCGATATGCATATTTCCGCTTATGGTCTGGAATCCGATTTGGGCGGGACACTTCAAGTTCGCCAGGATAGCGGTGGACTTCAGCTTTTTGGGGATGTAAACCTGGTTGACGGGCGTTTCCAGGCCTTTGGGCAGGACTTGCTGATTCGCCGTGGCCAACTCCTGTTTAGTGGTCCACCATCGCTTCCCTCACTGGACTTTGAAGCAATACGTAATCCTGATAGAACAGAAGATAACGTTATTGCTGGGGTCCGCGTTACCGGAAGTGCCGCAGAGCCTAACGTCAGGATTTTCTCTGAGCCTTCCATGGGGGAAACACAAGCGCTTTCCTACTTACTGCGCGGGCGTAGCCAGGATTCAAGTGGTGGGATGGACAGCGCACTGACAACCGCGTTGATCGGAATGTCGCTAGGCCGTGTAGGTGGTGCTGTCGGCTCTATTGGGCAATCATTTGGCATTGATGACCTGGCGCTGGATACAACCGGCGCCGGGGATGAAAGTCAGGTTGCCCTTAGCGGTCAGCTGACCGAAGATATTAGAATTAGCTATGGTGTGGGAATTTTCTCGCCCATTGCAGAGCTAACCGTTCGCTATACGCTATGGCGTAACTTATACGTGCAAGCTGTATCGGGTACTAATCAGGCGATTGATTTGATTTATACTTTTACTCGCCGAGGCAACCCGGTGATTCAGCACGAAACGAATAGAGAGTGATATGACACGATTAACCGAGAACTATGTTCATACTATTAGCGGACACTCCCTGCAAGCGCAGTATCCTGAGGGTTATCAGGAAATCGTTCTGGGAATGGGGTGCTTTTGGGGTGTCGAGCGGCTCTTTTGGCAGCAACCAGGCGTATACGTGACTGCCGCAGGCTATGCGGGTGGCCAAACGCCTGATCCCGATTATGATGCAGTCTGCTCGGGGCGGACCGGGCACGCTGAAGTGGTTCGCGTGGTGTATGACCCCAACAAAACCGATATTGACGCCTTGCTCCAGATATTTTGGGAGCAACACGACCCGACCCAAGGCAATCGGCAGGGAAATGACATAGGCTCGCAGTATCGTTCTGTTATCTATACAACCACCGATGAACAGCAGCAGGCGGCTGAGCAGAGTGCCAAAGCGTACCAAAAGGCGTTAGAGGCGGCAGATAAAGGTACTGTTACCACCGAGATAAAGCCGCTGGATACTTTCTATTTTGCAGAAGCGTACCATCAGCAATATCTGGACAAAAACCCTAACGGATACTGTGGCTTAAAAGGGACAGGGGTAACATGCCCCATTGGCGGGTAGGTAACGCGGTATTAGCAGGCAAAGGCGACTATTGCTTCGGGCAATCGTCGCCTGGGGCTTAATCGGTTGGCTGCACTCGATCAATGCGGTAAAGCGTTTCTACCTGATCCAGCCCAGTGACGGTGCATTTAAGGTCTTTAACACGACCATCGCTTAAGCCGTAGACCCAGCCATGTACTGAAATATTCTGGCCGCTTTGCCAGGCGCGCTGCAAAATTTTAGTGCGACATAAGCTTTTAACCTGTGCTTTAACATTAAGCTCACACATACGGTCAATTTGCTCATCCAACGGAAGGTGATCAAGCGAGTGGCGGTGGTGGTTATATTGCTCACGGACGGAGTGCAGCCAGTAATCAACGACACCGCACTCACCCCCCGTCACTGCCGCTCTAATACCGCCACAGCCGTAGTGCCCCACAATCATGATGTGGCTCACGTTAAGGACATCGACCGCATACTGCACAACAGAGAGCGCATTCATGTCGGTGTGATGTAAAAGGTTGGCGACATTGCGGTGAACAAACACTTCGCCTGGTGGCAATGAAATAATCTGATTAGCGGGAACCCGGCTATCAGAACAGCCTATCCATAAATAATCAGGATTTTGCTGATTAGACAGGCGCTTAAAATACTCGGGATCCTCTTCGCACATGCGTTCAGCCCAGGCACGATTATTTTCGAGGAGCGTCGCAATAGGGTCAGACATTGAGTCTCCGTATCGTTACATCGTCAGGTTAAGGCGAAATCAAGCAAGCGATGAAGGTTTTAACCTTCATCGCGACTAAGGTCAATAAGCATGTGCTGTCGGTTTCTTAACGCGCATGCCAATTTTTAGGAGCAAATAATGGTAGCCGATTCTGAGTATCAATATGACTTATTAGTGATTGGCGCAGGTTCAGGGGGCGTTCGCGCTGCACGCATGGCTGCAGCAACGGGTGCCAACGTCGCTATTGTGGAAGACCGCTATCTCGGGGGGACTTGTGTCAACGTAGGCTGCGTACCCAAGAAACTGTATGCCTATGCCGCACATTTTCATGACAGTTTTGATGACGCTGCAGGTTTTGGCTGGCAGCTATCCGAGCCGGCCACCTTTGACTGGGCCACATTGCGAGACAATAAAACAAGTGAAATTAAGCGTTTAAACAATATTTACCAACGCATGCTGGAAGGGGCAGACGTCACCCTGCTTAGCGCTCGCGGTCGACTGGTCGATGCGCATACGGTGGCGTTAGAAGATGAAAACGGCGTTACTCACGTGAGCGCAAAAAAAATACTATTGGCCACCGGTGGCTGGCCATGGGTGCCTGATTTCCCGGGTAATGAGCATGCGCTGGACTCTAACCAGGTGTTTGACCTGGACGAATTTCCCAAGCGTTTTATGGTCCTGGGCGGCGGGTACATCGCCGTTGAGTTTGCGAGTATTTTTAATGGCCTGGGCAGCGAAACGCATTTGATTTATCGTGGCGATCTATTTTTGAAACCCTTTGATCATGAAGTGCGTGAATTCACTCGTAAGGAAATGGATAAAAAAGGTGTCAATCTCCATTTCAACGCCAATATAGAGCGTATTGAAGCCATTGAATCCGGTTACAACGTTCATCTAACGACCGGCGAGACGTTAGAGGTAGACGTTGTACTGGCAGCAACAGGGCGTAAAGCCAATATTCAGGGCCTGGGCCTTGAAGAGCTGGGTATTCAGTTGGATGGCAACGGCAAAATTCCGGTTAACGCACATTATGAAACGCTGGTCCCGTCTGTGTTAGCGCTTGGAGATCTAACGGTTGGTCCAGAGCTCACCCCAGTGGCGCTGGCTGAAGCCATGCAGTTGGTGGATTATCATTTCAAAGACACCACGCCGACACGGCTTGATTACACCACGGTGCCTACCGCCGTTTTTTGTCAGCCCAATATTGGCACGGTTGGCTTAAGCGAGGAGGGCGCCCGCCAAAAGTTTACCAACATTCGGGTTTACTCCACGGAGTTCCGGGCGATGAAGCACACCTTGTCGGGAAGCCAGGAGCGCACGTTGATGAAGCTTATTGTTGATGACGCAACGGATATTGTAGTCGGAGCGCACATGGTAGGCGAAGAGGCCGGAGAAATTATTCAAGGCATTGCCATCGCCGTTAGAGCTGGTCTTACCAAACAGGATTTTGATCTCACCGTTGGTATTCATCCAACCGGTGCTGAAGAGTTTGTCACCATGCGAACTGTTACTCGGCAATAAACTGCCAGCAGCTTCCTAATGTGCAGTACATCAAGCGAGCCAGTGGCTCGCTTTTTTAATATCACCGTTTTTTAAAAGTTGGACTAAACTCATATTTTTATTTCGCCAGTGGCGATGTCAGTATTAAAAATACCAAGCCTAATATAACCGTAAATTATGGAAAACAGGGTGGTGGATAATATGGCTTTTGAATTGCTAATAATCAGCTGTTATAATGATGCTCAAATTCGCTACAGCGAAGCATAACCATGAATACGCCAATGCAACCTTTTACCCCTTCATCTGAGCTCGCACGACCCACCGTTGCCGACGCGGTCGTTGGGTTTTCAGAAGCGCCTCTCTATATCCGAAAGCCAAATGCAGAGGACGGTTGGGGAATATACGAGCTGGTAAAAGCGTGTCCTCCACTGGACGTTAACTCTGCTTACGCTTACTTGCTGTTAGCCACCCAATTTCGTGATACCTGCGCTGTTGCCACCAACGAAGAGGGCGAAATAGTCGGATTTGTGTCTGGCTATGTAAAAGACAACGCCCCCGATACCTATTTCTTATGGCAAGTAGCCGTAGGTGAAAAAGCACGCGGTACAGGGCTTGCCCGCCGCCTTGTTGAAGCCATCCTTTCTCGCCCTGAACTCGCCGATGTTCACCACTTGGAAACCACTATTACACCTGACAACCTGGCTTCCTGGGGACTGTTTCGACGTTTAGCCACTCGCTGGCATGCGCCGTTAAATAGCCGTGAATATTTCTCTACCGAACAGCTTGGTGGGGAGCATGACCCAGAGAACCTGGTTCGCATCGGCCCATTCCAAACTGACCACATCTGATTTTTCTTTTTTTATCCGTATTGCCACGATGTTCTCGACATCTCTCGGCTTAACGATGACACAAGGAGGTCGCTAATGAAGACCCAATCGCTTGAACGTATGGAGTCTAATGTTCGTACCTATTCACGTTCATTTCCCGTTGTGTTTACCAAAGCGCAAAATGCTCGTTTAACCGACGAAAACGGTCGCGAATATATCGACTTTTTGGCGGGTGCCGGAACGCTCAATTACGGCCATAACAACCCGCATCTCAAGCAAGCCATGATTGACTACCTGTCTAGCGACGGTATTGTCCACGGTCTGGATATGTGGACGGCAGCTAAACGGGAATATCTCGAAACACTCGAAGAACTCATCTTTAAACCGCGTGGGCTGGATTATAAAGTTCATCTACCTGGCCCGACCGGGACGAATGCAGTTGAAGCGGCTATTCGTTTGGCACGCGTAGCCAAAGGTCGCCACAATATTGTGACGTTCACTAACGGTTTCCACGGTGTGACCATGGGGGCGTTGGCCACCACCGGCAACCGTAAATTCCGCGAAGCAACCGGCGGCATTCCGACGCAAGGGGCAAGCTTTTTACCCTATGATGGCTATATGGGAGAGCATGCCGATACGCTTGATTACTTTGAAAAATTACTGGGCGACCAGTCAGGCGGCTTGGATATTCCCGCAGGGGTTATTGTTGAAACCGTGCAAGGCGAGGGCGGTATCAACGTAGCAGGCTTGGACTGGTTAAAACGGCTTGAAAGTATTTGCCGTGAACACGATATTTTACTCATCGTGGACGATATCCAGGCAGGCTGTGGCCGTACCGGCAAGTTCTTCAGTTTTGAGCATGCCGGCATCAAGCCGGATATCGTCACTAACTCGAAGTCACTGTCTGGCTTTGGCTTGCCCTTTGCTCATGTATTGATTCGTCCAGAGCTGGACGTGTGGAAACCTGGCCAATATAACGGCACCTTCCGTGGCTTTAACCTTGCCATGGTAACGGCAACTGCCGCGCTTAAAAAATACTGGGCAAACGATACGTTTGAGCGCGACGTACAACGCAAAGCCCGCATCGTTGAAGAGCGTTTCCAGAAGCTAGCGGCGCTGTTGACTGAAAATGGTATCCCAGCTACCGAGCGCGGCCGCGGCCTGATGCGTGGTATCGACGTTGTTTCGGGTGACATCGCCGACAAGATTACCAGCGAAGCGTTTGCAAACGGCTTGATTATTGAGACAAGCGGCCAAGGCGGCGAAGTCGTTAAATGCCTCTGTCCGTTAACGATTAGCGACGAAGATCTGCTTGAAGCGCTGGATATTCTGGAAGCGGCTGTCAACACGGCTATCAACGGATAACCTGACGTTACTTTGGGTAGTTAACGAACCTTAACGATAAACTCAACGGCTGGTATCGCCAGCCGTTCAGGCATGGAGCATATTATGATCGTCCGTAGTCTTGAAGAAGCACGTAAAACAAGCCGACTGGTAACTGCTGAAAATGGTAACTGGGACAGTACCCGTTTGGTGCTTGCCGAGGATAATGCGGGTTTCTCTTTCCACATCACACGCATCTTCCCGGGCACAGAGACTCACATTCAGTATAAGCATCATTACGAAGCCGTTTTTTGCTATGAAGGCGAAGGTGAAGTCGAAACCCTGGCGGATGGCAAAATCTGGCCAATCAAAGCGGGCGATATTTATCTACTGGACAAGCATGACGAGCACCTTCTGCGCGGCAAAGAAAAAGGCATGACCGTGGCCTGTGTCTTTACACCGGCACTGAGTGGCAATGAGGTGCACCGCGAAGATGGATCCTATGCGCCGGCCGATGAGTAAACCTTAGCTCTCCGCGCTTATAAAAGCAGCCTTGCTAACGCAGGCTGCT